>JBFGLX010000047.1:0-15544 GCA_041575955.1 Thermoanaerobaculia bacterium | reverse complement strand
GTGCTGGAGGTCACCGAGCGCGACATCGAGGACGTGATCTCGTCGTGGACCGGCATTCCGCTCGCCAGCCTGCGCAGCGACGAGGCCGAGCGGCTGATGCAGATGGAGCAGATCCTGCGCAAGTGGGTCGTCGGCCAGGATCACGCGATCGAGTCGATCAGCCGCGCCATCCGCCGCTCGCGGCTCGGGGTCAGCAACCCGCAGCGCCCGGCGGGCTCGTTCATGTTCCTGGGGCCGTCCGGCGTCGGCAAGACCGAGGTCGGCCGGCGGCTGGCCGAGTTCCTGTTCGGCAGCCAGCAGCTGCTCGTGCGCTTCGACATGAGCGAGTACATGGAGAAGCACGCGGTCTCGAAGCTGATCGGCTCGCCGCCCGGCTACGTTGGGCACGACGAAGGCGGCCAGCTGACCGAGCGCATCCGGCGCCAGCCCTATTCGGTGGTCTTGTTCGACGAGATCGAGAAGGCGCACCCGGACGTGGCCAACCTGCTGCTGCAGATCCTCGAGGACGGCGTGCTGACCGACGCCTACGGCAACACGGTGGACTTCAAGAACTCGATCGTGCTCATGACCTCCAACATCGGCAGCAAGCTGGTGCTGCGCGGCGGCCGCGTAGGCTTCGGGGAGGCCGACCGGGAGCAGAGCTTCAAACGCCTCGAGGAGGAGATCCTCGCCGAGCTCAGGCGCGGTTTCAGCCCGGAGTTCATCAACCGCCTCGACGAGGTCATCGTGTTCAACCCGCTCGGGGCCGAGGAGCTCAACGCCATCGTCGACATCCTGCTCGACGAGATCAACGTCACCCTCTTCGAGCGCGGGCTGACCGTTCAGGTCGACCAGCCGGCGAAGGAGTGGCTGCTGGCCGAGGCGGGCATCGATCCGTCCACCGGGGCGCGCCCCCTGCGCCGGACCATTCAGCGGCACATCCAGGATCCGATCTCCGAGATCCTGATCTCCCAATCCCAGGAGGACGTGGCGCTCATCGAGGTGACCCTCGAAGGAGAGCGCCTCGAGTTCCAGTCCCGACCCCGCGAGGCGCTGGTCAGCGAGACCTAGACCGAGCTTGACTTCGGGTGCGGATGGTGGCTTGCTTCTTGCACCTCGCTAGGCGCTCATCGAGGCGAAGCGCGGCGGTTTGCGGAAACGCGGCACTCGGACATGGCAGCCCGTACCCAGCTATGAGATTCCCCGCCTTTTTGGCCGCCCTCGCGCTCGTGGCGGCGATCCTCGGCCAGGCCGCCGTCGCCGCGGCGCAGACGCTCGACGGCCTGCCCATCCGGTCGATCGAGTATCGGGGTCTCGAGTCGCTGCCGCAGGACTCGCTCGACTTCTACCTCGGCATCCAGGTCGGGGAAGCCTACGACTCGCTGGCGCTCAACGAGAGCATCCATCAGCTCTGGAACCGCGGCCTGATCGAGAACATCGAGGTCGACGCGCAGCCCGCGGACGACGGCGTCGCACTGGTGATCGTGGTCGAGGAGCGGCCGGTCCTGAGATCGATCGAGTACCAGGGAATCAAGCGGCTCACGCGCACCGACATCAACGAGGAGATCTCCCGCAAGCGGCTCAAGGTGCGGGAGGGCGAGCCGCTCAACCGCGGCGAGCTGCGCCGCCTGCAGCGGCTGATCGAAGAGCTTTACGCCGAGAAGGGCTTCCGGCTGGCCGACGCCAGCTATCGAGTCGAGCCGATCGACAAGGACCGTCGGGTGATCTTCACCATCGACGAGGGCGACAAGGTCCGGATCGAGGACATCGATTTCGAGGGCAACACCGTGTTCAGCGACCGGCGCCTTCGCTACTCGATGAAGAAGACCAAGGAGAGCGGCTTCATCAGCAAGCTGCGCAAGAAGGACATCTACAAGGAGCCGACGCTGGCCGAGGATCTCGATTCGGTGCGCTCGATCTACCGGCAGGCCGGCTACAAGAACGTCGTGCTGGGCGAGCCCAAGGTCGAGATCCGGGCCAAGAACCCGAACGCGCCGACGCTCAAGCAGCAGAACCGGCGGCTCTACCTGACCATTCCGGTCGAGGAGGGGGCGCGCTGGAAGCTGGGCGAGATCACCGTCGAGGGCAACTCGAAGATCGCCGACGAGATCCTTCTGCGCCAGTTCGAGAAGCCGCGCGGCGGCTGGCTGCGCTCGAACGTCATCGACGAGGGCGCCGAGACGATCACCGAGCTCTACAAGAACAGCGGTCACCTGTTCGTGCTGGTCGAGCCCCGGCTGATCGAGCGCGAGAACCAGGTCGCCGACGTCCTCGTGCAGATCGAGGAGGGCGACCAGTACCGGATCGGTCGGATCGAGTTCGAAGGCAACCGCAGGACTCGCGACAAAGTGCTCCGGCGCGAGCTCGGCATCCAGGAGTCGCTGGTGTTGAACTCCGGCGCCCTGCGCAACAGCCTGCTGCGCATCGGCCAGCTCGAGTTCTTCAAGGTCAACGAGGACGACCCGGTGGCGTTCGAGTTCGACAACGACGAGAAGCTCGTGGACCTGAACATCAAGGGCGCCGAAGGCGACCGCACCGAGCTGCTGTTCGGCGCCGGGTTCAGCGAGATCGACGGCTTCTTCGGCCAGTTCTCCTTCAGGAGCCGGAACTTCCTCGGCCGCGGCGAGACGCTTGGCGTGTCGGTGCAGTCCGGCCGCCGCCAGGACGTCTTCGACATCTCGTACCTGATCCCGTGGTTCTTGGGCCGGCCGCAGTCGGCGGGCATCCAGCTCTTCGTGCGCGACCTCGACTTCCAGCTTCTGCCCGGTCAGCGGCTCGAGCAGAAGACCGAGGGCGTGACGCTGACCTACGGCCGGCGCCTCGGCCTGTTCAGCAATATCAGCTTCAGCGTCAGCCGGTTCAGCTCGCTCGATCGCCGCCCGATCCAGCTGGTCGACGGCTCGATCGTCACCCAGGAGTTCGATCGCGACGTCTCCAGCCTCCAGATCCAGTGGATTCGCGACCGGCGCGACAGCCGCCTGCAGCCGACGGTCGGCACCCGTTACAGCTCCAGCATCGAGTTCGCCGGCGGGCCGCTCGGGGGCAGCACCGACTTCGTCCGCCAGCGGGCCAACTTCACCATGTACCGGCCGATCACCAAGACCGGCCTGCGCACGGTTGCGGCGGTCAACTTCGAGGGCGGCATCATCGAGCCGCTGCGGGGCAGCGACCTGTTCTTCTTCGACCGCTTCTATCTCGGCGGCGAGAACAGCGTCCGCGGCTTCCGCTTCCGCTCGATCTGGGCGCGCGACAAGGCCGGCAACACGATTCTCGATCAGTTCGGAGTGCCGATCGGCGGCGACCGGTTCTTCCGCGGCAATTTCGAAGGGATCATCCTGATGGG
The DNA here is from genome assembly GCA_041575955.1 of Thermoanaerobaculia bacterium. Taxonomy (GTDB): domain Bacteria; phylum Acidobacteriota; class Thermoanaerobaculia; order Multivoradales; family JAHEKO01; genus JAHEKO01. Next base: position 12,222 of record JBFGLX010000047.1, on the reverse strand, counting down.
CGGGCCGTTCCGACTGATCGGCTTCTTCGACGCCGGTGGCGTCTGGGTGGCCGAGCAGGAGCTGACCTTCGATACCATGCGCCTGTCGACCGGCCTCGAGCTGCAGGTCAACGTGCCGCTGTTCGGCGCCCCGCTGAGATTCATCTACTCGCAGAACGTCGATCCCCTCCCGGACGACCGCTTCGAGAGCTTCCAGTTCAGCATAGGTCCGAGTTTCTAGAACCAGGAGAGTCCCATGAGCTTGATCATCGTTCCGTCTCGCACGAGGCGAAGCCTCGCCCGCTGGGCGCTCGGTCCGGCGCTGGTCGCCGCGCTGCTCGCGACGCTGCCCGTGGCCGCCGGTGCCCAGGAGGGCGGCCTGCCCAGCATCGGCGTCGTCGACGCCGGCCTCGTCTTCCAGCAGTCCCAGTACGGCAAGGACCTGCTGGGCAGCCTCAAGCAGCTGCGCGAGCAGAAGCAGGCCGAAGGCCAGGCCAAGAAGCAGGATGCGGAGGCGCTGCGGGACCGCATCGCCCAGAGCCGACTGGCGCTGTCGCCGGAGAAGCTCGAGGAGCTCGAAAAAGAGCTCGAGGACAAGGTCATCGCCCTGCAGCGCTTCGAGGCCGACGCCAAGCGCGCCATCGACGAGGCCTCGGCCGACGCCATGACCAGCTTCAACGAGCAGATCATGCCGGTCATCGACGCGGTCGGCCGCGAGCGCGGGCTGACGCTGATCTTCAACAAGTTCGAGGCCGGTCTGCTGTTCGCCGACGAGAAGCTGGACATCACGGACTCGGTCATCGAGCTGTTCGACCAGCGCAGCGGACCCGCGGCCGCCGCCAGCGAACCGAGCGAGTAGGCCTTCTGAATCGAACGCTGGCGAGAAGGGCGGGCTAGAGTTGCCCCGTCGACTGTCCGAGCTGGCCGAGCTGGTCGCCGGTAGGGTCGAGGGCGATCCGAATCGAGCCATCGATGGCCTGGCGACGCTGGAGGACGCCGGTCCGGGCGACCTGTCGTTCGTCATCCCCGCCTACCGGGAGCGGGCCGCCGCCAGCAGCGCCGGCGCCTTTCTGGTGGGCGAGGACGTGCGCGGCCTCGAGCGCGATCTGCTGATCGCCGCCGAGCCCCGCCACGCGCTGGCGCGCCTGATCGAGGAGTTCTATCCGGCGCCGGCGACGACTCCGGACGGCGTCCACCCGAGCGCCGTCGTCGAGGTCGGCGCGGCGATCGACCCGACCGCCTCGGTCGGGGCGTTCTCGGTGGTCGGGGCCGGCACCACCGTCGGCGCCGGCGCGACGCTGCACGCCCATGTGGTGGTCGGACGGGCCTGCGCGATCGGCGAGCATGCCGTGCTCCACCCGCACGTCGTGCTCTACGACCACTGCGAGGTGGGCGCCCGCGCGATCGTCCACGCCGGGACGGTGTTGGGCAGCGACGGCTACGGCTACGCCAGCCGGGGCGCCGAGCACCTCAAGCTCCGGCACGTCGGCCGGGCGGTGGTGGAGGCGGACGTCGAGATCGGCGCCAACTGCGCGATCGATCGGGCCCTGCTGGCCGAGACCCGGATCGGCGAAGGGACCAAGATCGACAACCTGGTGCAGGTGGGACACAATGCCCGGATCGGCCGCGGCTGCCTGCTGGTTTCGCAGGCCGGAATCTCGGGCAGCACGGAGCTGGGGGACGGGGTGGTGATGGCGGGGCAATCGGGCGTCGCCGGCCACCTCGAGCTGGGGGCCGGCAGCCGGGTGTCCGCCAAGTCGGCGGTCTTCAAGTCGGTGCCGCCGGGACAGACCGTGGCGGGAATCCCCGCGGTCGAGGCGCATCGGTGGCGCAAGTCCCAAGTGCTGTTGAATCGCCTCGACGAGCTGCGCGCGCGCATTCTCGAGATCGAGAAGCGGCTGAGGTCCGAGGATCACGAGGGGGAAGCAGGTGGGTGAGACTTACGACATCCGGTGGATCATGTCGGTGCTGCCGCACCGCTATCCGATTCTGCTCGTCGACCGCGTGCTGGCGCTCGAGCCGGGCAAGCGCATCGTCGCCGCCAAGAGCGTCAGCGTCAACGAGCCGGTCTTCCAGGGCCACTTTCCCGACCATCCGGTCATGCCGGGCGTGCTGCTGGTCGAGGGCCTGGCGCAGGCGGCGGGCATCCTGCTGCTGCACGCGGTCCCCGATCGGGAATCGAAGCTGCTCTATTTCACCGGCATCGACCGGGCGCGCTTTCGCCGGCCGGTGGTGCCGGGCGACCAGGTGATCTACGAGGTCGAGCTGCTGCGGGCGCGGTCGGCCTTCGCCAAGCTCGAGGGGCGGGCCCTGGTCGACGGCCGGGTGTGCGCCGAGGCGGTCTGCTCGTCGAGCATGGTGGATCGGTAGAGCGGATCGGATGGAGACCCGGATACATTCCACCGCGGTCGTGCACCGCAAGGCCGAGCTCGATAGCGGCGTCACGGTCGGACCGTTCGCGGTGATCGGCGCCGACGTGACGATCGGCCGCGGCACCGAGGTCGGTGGCGCCGCCCAGATCGAGGGACCGACCCGGATCGGCAGGCGCAACCGCATCTTCGCCCAGGCGTGCGTCGGCTTCGAGCCCCAGGACCTCAAGTTCGGCGGCGAGCGCAGCCGCCTCGAGATCGGCGACGACAATACGATCCGCGAGTTCGCCACCCTCCATCGCGGTACCGAGCTGGGCGGCGGCGTCACCCGCATCGGCAGCCACAACCTCTTCATGGCCTACACCCACGTCGCCCACGACTGCCGGGTCGGCGACCGGACCATCTTCGGCAACGCCTCGACCCTGGCCGGACACGTCGAGGTCGCCGACGACGCCATCCTGAGCGCCTTCTGCGCCGTCCACCAGTTCTGCCGCGTCGGCCGCCACGCCTACATCGGCGGCTACACGGTGGTCACCATGGACGCGCTGCCCTACATGAGGAGCGTCGGCCTCAAGGCGGTCTGCCTGGGGATCAACCGCATCGGCCTGCAGCGCCGCGGTTTCGACGAGCCGCGGCTGCGCGTGCTGGAGACGGCCTTCCGCACCATCGTCCGATCGGGGCTGAGCACCAGCGACGCCCTCGCCAGGCTGCGCGCCGAGCACGGCGACAGCGACGACGTCCGCTACCTGATCGAGTTCATCGAGTCGAGCAAGCGGGGCGTGCTCAGGACTCCGTCCGGCCGCGGCGGCGCGCGAGGAGGAGCGACTGACTGACTCGCCGGCGCGAGTGCGGGTCGGCGTGGTGGGCACCGGGGCGATGGGCCGGCATCACGTCCGGCTCCTCAAGGACCTGCCGGGAGCCCAGCTGATCGGCATCTGCGACGCCGACGCCGCCGTCGCCGCCGCGATCGCCGAGGAGCACGGCAGCCGGACGTTCGCATCGCTGACCGAGCTCGCCGATCGGGTCGACGCCATCGTGCTGGCGGTGCCCACGGTCCAGCATGCCGAGATCGGGGTCGAGCTGCTGCGGCGCGGCTTGCACCTGCTGATCGAAAAGCCGATCGCGAGCACGGTCGCGGAGGCCGACGCCCTGGTCGCGGCGGCCGAGGGCAGCGTGCTGGCGGTGGGGCACGTCGAGTTCTTCAACCCGGCCGTCCAGGCGCTGGTGGCGCTCGGCCTGCCGCCGGGATTCCTCGAGATCCACCGCCTGTCCGCCTTCAAGCCGCGCAGCCTCGACATCGACGTGGTTCTCGACCTGATGATCCACGACCTGCAGATCCTGCACGCGCTCGATCCGAGCCCCATCGCCGAAATCCGAGCGACCGGGATCAACGTGCTGACGCGGCGCGTGGACATCGCCAACGTGCGCATCGCCTTGGAGTCGGGGTGCGTGGCCAACGTCACCGCGTCGCGGATCTCGGCCGAGACCGTGCGCAAGCTGCGCGTCTTCCTGCCCAACAGCTACTACTCGCTCGACTACCACGAGCAGAGCCTGCAGGGCCTGCGGCTCGAGGCCGGCTCGCCCGCTCCCGAGCTCAGGGCGCACGCTCCGGCGGTCGAGCGAGCCGAGCCGCTGCGCCTCGAGCTCGAGGCGTTCCTGGGCGCCTGCCGGGGCGAAGCGAGGACCATCGTGGACGGTCGTGAGGGGCGCCGCGCGCTGCTCACCGCCATCCGCATCGCCGACACCATCGAAGGTCGGGAGGAGAGCCATGAGTAGGATCGAGATCGGAGTCATCGGCGGCAGCGGCCTCTACCGGATGGAGCGCCTCGAGGTGCTCGAGGAGCGGCGCATCGAGACGCCGTTCGGCGCGCCGTCCGACGCCTTCGTCATCGGCGATCTGGAAGGGCGCCGGGTGGCCTTTCTGCCGCGGCACGGGCGCGGCCATCGGCTGCTGCCTTCCGAGCTCAACTACCGCGCCAACATCTACGGCATGAAGGTGCTCGGCGTCGAGCGCATCATCTCGGTCTCCGCCGTCGGCTCGCTCAAGATCGACTACCCGCCCAGGCACATCGTGGTTCCCGATCAGTTCTACGACCGGACCCGCCACCGGGCCGATACCTTTTTCGGCAACGGCCTGGTCGCCCACGTGAGCTTCGGCGATCCGGTCTGCGGCGAGCTCTCCGGCTGGCTGGCGGACGGCGCCGAGCGCGCCGGGGCGACGGTGCACCGGGGCGGGACCTACGTCTGCATGGAGGGCCCCGCCTTTTCCACCCGCGCGGAGTCGGAGACCTACCGTGCGCACGGTTTCGACGTCATCGGCATGACCAACCTGCAGGAGGCGAAGCTGGCTCGCGAGGCCGAGCTCTCCTACGCCACCCTGGCGATGGTCACCGACTACGACTGCTGGCACGAAGAGGAGGACGAGGTCAGTGGCACCGCGGTCATGGAGGTCATCCAGGCGAACGTAGAGACCGCCAAGGAGGCGATTCGCGAGGTTGTCGCCCGCATCCCGGCCGGCAAGCCGAGCCCCTACCGCGGTATCCTGCGGCAGTCCCTGGTCACCGACCCGGCCCTGGTGCCGCCCGAGACGCGCGCGGCGCTCGAGCCGATCGTCGGACCCTATCTGCCCTAGCCCGACCCAGATGAAGCGCATCCTGGTCACCAACGACGACGGCGTCTTCTCCGAGGGGATCAAGCTGCTCGCCCGAGCGCTCGAGCCGCTGGCCGAGGTCACCGTGGTCGCGCCCGATCGCGAACAGAGCGCCTCGGGGCATTCGCTCACCCTGCACCGGCCGCTGCGGATGCGGCAGCTCGCCGAGCGCAACTTCTCGGTCGACGGCACGCCCACCGATTGCGTCAACCTGGCGATCGCCTGGCTGATGAAGGACGCGCCGCCCGATCTCGTGGTCTCGGGGATCAACTTCGGCTGCAACCTGGGCGAGGACGTCACCTACTCGGGCACCGTCAGCGCCACCTTCGAGGCGATGCTGCTGGGCGTGCCGTCGGTCGCCTTCTCCCAGGAGGTCAGCGAGCAGTTCTCATTCGAGCCCGGCGCCCGGGTGGCGCGGGCGATCGTCGAGAGCCTGATCGACGCCGATCTCGCCGCCGACCTGCTGCTCAACGTCAACATCCCGGCGGTGCCGATCTCCGGCGTCCAGGTCACCAAGCTGGGCAAGCGGACCTACAGCCAGTCCGTGGTCGAGAAGCGCGACCCGCGCGGCCGGAGCTACTTCTGGATCGCCGGCACTCCCGAGTGGTCCGCGCAGGAGGGCACCGACATCTACGCCGTCTCCCAGGGCCAGGTCTCGATCACGCCCCTCCATCTCGATCTCACCGACTATCGGGGCCTGGAGTCGTACGACTGGCTGACCGATCAGCTGAGCGGCCTGGCCTGACCTCCGCGCCAGCCTTCGCCCAGAATGCCGCAACGAGTCGAATCCGCTGCGTTTCGTTCCCGCCGAGCTCCTCGACGTGGCATCGCCAGGCATCTGCAGCCTTCCGCATCGAATCCTGGTGACAAGGTCGGGCTGACGTGACCGGCGATTTCGGCTTTCAACGCAGGAGCATGGTGCGGAAGCTGGCGGAGCGCGGCATTCGCGACCCGCGGGTGCTGGAGGCGATGGCGGAGGTGCGCCGGGAGCTCTTTGTCGGCGAGCACCTGCGCAGCCAGGCGTACGGGGATTTCGCGCTGCCGATCGGCGGCGGCCAGACCATCTCGCAGCCTTGGGCCGTGGCCCGGATGACCGAGCTCCTGCGGGTCGGGAAGAGCCACTCGGTGCTCGAGGTGGGGACCGGCTCCGGCTATCAGACGGCGGTCCTGGCCCGCCTCGCCCAGTGGGTCTACAGCCTCGAGAACGTCGCCGAGCTTGCCCGGCAGGCGATCGGCCGGCTGCGCGAGCTGGGCGTCGACAACGTCAAGATCCAGTCGTTCGACGGCTCGGTGGGGTGGAGCGATCGCGCCCCGTTCGATCGCATCCTGGTGACCGCGGGCGCGCCCCAGGCGCCGCCGCCGCTGCTCGAGCAGCTGTCGATAGGGGGCCGCATGGTGGTCCCCGAAGGGGATCGGGAGGGGCAGCAGCTGGTGGTCTATCGCAAGCTGCGGCAGGGCGTTCGCCGCGAGCCCGGAGAGGCGGTAAGCTTCGTGCCGCTTACCGGCCGGCACGGCTGGGCGGGCGACGAGGCATGAGCGATCTCTACCACGACTTCCACCAGCTGATGACCGACCTGCTGCGCTGGGTCGAGGCGTTCGCCGCGACCCCGTACGGGGGCTGGGCGCTGTTCGTGATCGCGTTCGCCGAGAGCAGCTTCTTTCCGATCCCGCCCGACGTGCTGCTGATCGCGCTCTGCCTCGGCGATCCGAGCCAGGCCTACTGGTTCGCGGCCATCTGCGCGGTCGCCTCGGTGCTGGGCGGCATGCTCGGCTACGGCATCGGCTTCTTCGGCGGGCGGCCGGTTCTCAAGCGCCTGTTCAGCAGGCGCAAGATCGAGGCGGTCGAGCGGCTCTACGACCGCTACAACGCCTGGGCGACCGGGATCGCGGGCCTGACGCCGCTGCCCTACAAGCTGTTCACCATCTCGGGCGGCGCCTTCGCGATCAACTTCAAGATCTTCGTTCTGGCGTCCATCGTGTCACGGAGCCTGCGCTTCTTCGTGGTGGCCGCGCTGATTCACGTTTTCGGCGAGGCGGCGAAGCAGCTGATCGACAAGCATCTGGGCTGGCTGTCGATCGCCTTTGTTATCCTGCTGATCGGCGGCTTCTACCTCGTCGGGCGCGGCTTCGGCCGGATCGAACCGGCGTCGGACGAGACTCCCGAGGAAACCCATGGATGACCTGAAGCGACACATTCGAGAGATTCCGGACTATCCGAAGCCCGGCATCCTGTTCTACGACATCACGACGCTCCTGCGCGACCCGTGGGCGCTCCGCACGACCGTCGACCGCTTCGCCGAACGATTCATCGGCGAGCACGTCGACAAGGTGGTCGGCATGGAGTCGCGGGGCTTCCTGTTCGGCCCGATCCTGGCCTACAACCTCAACGCCGGCTTCGTGCCGGTGCGCAAGCCGGGCAAGCTGCCGTCCGAGGTGGTGACCGAGAGCTACGCCCTCGAGTACGGCACCGACAGCCTCGAGATGCACGACGACGGCATCTCCTCGGGCGAGCGGGTGCTGATCGTCGACGACCTGATCGCCACCGGCGGCACCGCCAAGGCGACGGCCAAGATGGTGGAGGCGGTGGCCGGCGAGGTGATCGGCTTCGGGTTCATCATCGAGCTGACGTTCCTCAAGGGCCGCGAGCAGCTCGCCGGCTACGAGGTCGAATCGCTGATCCGCTATTGATCGGATCCCCCGTCACCCCCGATCCCGGTCCCTCCGCTCGCGGCTCCTACCACGTATAATCCCCGGTTGCGAGGCGGCTGTAGCTCAGGTGGATAGAGCGGGAGCTTCCTAAGCTTTAGGTCGGGGGTTCGAGTCCTCCCAGCCGCACCACCTCGCCGGCCTGCCGCCCGCCCGCCCCGCCGACAACCCGAAGAACCAGTGAGGAAACATGAGCGCTCGACTGACCAGAAAAGACATCAAACGTGACGAGGTGATGGAGACCCTCGGCGGCTTCGTCGGCTTCGTGAGCGCGCACGGCAAGGCCATCGTCCTGGGCATCGTCGCGCTCATCTTGCTGGCGCTGGCGGCGGCGGGCTACCGCGCGCTGGCGGCGAGCAAAGCCGTCGAGGCCAACCAGGCCCTGGCGGCGGCGCTCGAGGTCTACACGCCGGCCGACGCCGAACCGTCCTCCGAGGGCGCCACCGCCGACGACGGCGAGGCGGGCCGCGTCGCCAGGGCCGAGGCGCTGTTCGCCAAGGTGGCCGAAGACTTCGCCGGCACCGACGCGGCCGACATCGCGGGCGCCTACCTGGGCTCGATCGCCGCGGCGCGAGGCGACCTCGAGACCGCACGCGAGCAGTGGCAGCGGTTCGTGCGGCGTCAGAAGGACCACCTGCTGGCGCTCGAGATGCGGCTCAATCTGATGGCGCTCGAGAGCGCGCTCGGGCGCGGCGAGGAGCTGGTCGACGAGCTCCGCGCGCAGCTCGCCTCGGCGCGCTCGGAGCTGCCCGAGGAGGTCTTGCTGAACCAGCTGGGAGTGACCCTCGAGTCGCTCGGCCGGCACGAGGAGGCGGCGGACATCTACCGGCGCCTGGTCCAGGACTTCCCCCAGTCGCCCTATTCGGGCACCGCCGGCGAGCGGCTCGCCGCCCTCGAAGCCGCGGCCGGCGAGGCCTGAGCGCCCCTCCCATACTTCGACCGCTCGAGGTTGCGCCGGGCGGGGCGTCCCTCTCCCCCCGCGAGGGGTTGGAGAGGGATCGCGGGTGAGGGGGGCGATCCGATAGAGCTAGCGCGTGCTGACGCCGAACTTCGAGGCAAAGATGGCGAAGTCGAGGCCGTCGATGACGTCGTCGGAGTTGAGATCGAGCAGCAGGCTGAAGCGGGGATCGCCGGCCTCGGCGCCGAAGCCGCGGGCGAACTGCTCGAGATCCGGCCGGTCGACCACGCAGTTGCCGTCGATGTCGGCCGGCACGTGCTCGCGGCCCTCGATGCCGTAGGCCCAGATCAGCTGCGCGAGCTCGTTCGGCGGATCGGCCTGGTCGCGGCCCCGGAAGCCGAGCACGACCCGGCAGCCGAGCCGGTTCAGGTTCGAGGAGTAGCGGAAGTGGGCCTGTCTCTTGTTGCTCGCCGAGCGGGTCGGCTTGGCCACCGCTTCGCCGTTGACTTCGAAGTGGGAGTGCTTGAGCTTGATGCCGGCCCCGGCCGCCGATTCGAACAAGCTGGCGGTGAACTCCGTCGGTCCGGCGAGGGTGGTGGTGAAAGGCGCGAAGCGGCCCGGGACCGGAGGCAGCGTGTCGGTGCCCAGGATCTGGTCGGCGAACAGCTCGGCGATCACCTGATAGCCGGCGTTGTTCGGATGGCCGACCGGGTCGTCGGCCATGTCGGAGTAGAGGGTCCTGAGGACGTCGGGGTAGACGAACCGGTTGAAGCGGGCCCAGAGATCGGCGAACGGCCGGACCGTGCGGGCGGTCAGCTCGTAGAGCTGCCAGTTGAGCTCCCGGGTGAGGGTGTTGTCCTTGTCTTTGCGCGCCTTCGGCGGCCGGGGCAGGACGGTGCCGACGATCGGTTGGATGCCGCGGGACCTGGCCTTGGTGGCCATGGCGTCGAGGTTCGCGGCCACCGACTCGATCGAGACCTCGCCGTCGGCGGCCAGGGTGATGTCGTTGGTGCCCTCCATCAGCAGGAGATGGACGCCGCCCCCGTCGAGCGCGCCGTCGATGCGCGACAGTCCCTCGAACGTGGTCTCGCCTCCGAGGCCGAGATTGTCGATCGTCACGTCGAGCCCCGCGTCGCTGAGAATCTGCTTCAGCTTGGGCGGATAGCCGGGCGGGCTGGCGCTGTCGCCGACGCCCTCGGTCATGCTGTCGCCGAACGCGATGATGCGCTCGGCGGCAGCCGCGGGCGCCGCCAGCAGGGAGGCGAGGAGCAGGAGCCGCGCGGCGCTCACGGCAGGTTCCAGTAGCCCCGGTCGAGAGATCGGTCGGGCCAGCGCAGGTTGACTCCGAGCGGGCCGTCGAGCTCGAGCGCCGGGCGCTCCGGGGCGGTCTTCAGGAAGCCGGCGGTACGCCGGACGGCGCCGTTCGAGCCGATCTCGGCGACCCCCCAGCCGCGCGGCTGCGCGCTCCGGTAGAGCAGGTAGAGACGGCCCTCGAGGTGGATGAACCGGGGAAAGAGGCCGCCGTCGGCGACCACCCGCGGCGCCTGCCAGGCGTCGCGCCGGTAGCGGGCGACGACCAGCTGGTAGCGGTCGCCGTCAAGGCGGCTCCACGCGGCGACGGCGCCACCGCGCACCGCGGCGACCGCCGGCGCCACGTCGGGCACCCGGTTGGCGGGGGCGAGCCGGCGCGGCGCGGTCCAGCCGTCGCCGCGACTCCGGCTCCAGAGGATCTCGTCGTCCGCACCGTCGAAGGCGCTCCAGACCAGGAGGTCGGCGCCGTCGGCGAGGGTGGTCGAGGAGAGCCCGGTCTGGCTGCCTTCGCCGCGCCGGCTCACGATCACGGTCGGACCCCAGTCGGCGCCCGACCACTCCCGGGCGCGCACCGTCAGCTCGCGCGGCGTGTCGCCCTCGAGCCAGGCCACTGCCGCCAGCCGTCCGTCGCGAACCAGGAGCCGGGGACGCAGCTGCAGGCCGGCGCCCTCCGGCGACGGCGCCGCCAGGCGGCTGACGCCCCGGCCGTCCCCGGTGAGCACGAACAGCCGGCGCTCACCGCCGGTCCATCGCTGTCCGGCCGCGGCCCAACCCGCCGCCGTGGCGACGATCTCGGTGAGCTCCTCGCTCGGGTCGAGGCCATAGCTCCGCACCCGCCCGTCGAGCTGCACGCGGAAGGCTCCCGGGCGGCTCCAGAGGAGCAGATCTCCCCGGCTCTCGACCGGTTGCACCACGACCCACTCCGCGCGCGGCTCTGCTACGGCGACTGTCAGCGTGGAGAGTAGGCAGGTGAGCGAAAGGAGGAATCTCCTGCTCGTCACTGGCGAATCGTACGGTCCGAGGCCGGGTGTGTCAATTCCGCTATCATCGCGCCCATGCAGGCAGCAATCCTGGCCGTCGGGTCAGAACTGCTGGGAACCGACCGTCTCGACACCAACTCCCTTCGCATCACCGAGAGCCTCCACCGCTATGGCGTCCGTCTGCGGCGCAAGAGTGTGGTCGGGGACGACGTGGAGGAGCTGGCGGCGGAGGTCGCCCACGCGGCGGCGCGCCACGATCTGGTGGTGGTCACCGGCGGCATCGGCCCGACCAGCGACGACGTCACCCGCGAGGCGGTGGCCCAAGCCCTCGGCCGCGGGCTCGAGCGGCAGGAGCGCGTGGTGGAGGAGATCCGGGCCAAGTTCGCCCGGTTCGGGCGCCAGATGCCGGATTCGAACCGCAAGCAGGCCGACGTCATCGAGGGCGCCGAGGTGCTGCCGAATGCCCGGGGCACCGCTCCCGGCCAGCGCGTCGACCACCCGGGCGGCAGCATCTTCCTGCTGCCGGGGGTGCCGCGCGAGGCCGAGGGGCTGATCGCCGAGGCGCTCGAGCCCTGGCTGGCGAAGCACAGCGGCGCCGCCGCCGTGGAGCTGTTCGCCCTCAAGGTCGCCTGCGTCTCGGAATCGAGCCTGGAGCACCTGATCGAGCCCTACTTCGCCCGCTTCGGCGCCACCGGCCTGTCGATCCTCTCGAGACCCGGCGAGATCCTGCTGCAGCTCTCCGGTAGCGCGGACGCCGGGCCGAGGCTGGCGGAGCGCCGGGATTGCCTGCTCGACCTGCTCGGCGCCGCGGTCTACGGACGGCGGCGCGAAGACACGCTCGAGGGCACCGTCGGCGAGCTGCTGCGGGCCGGCGGTGCCACGGTCGTCACGGCCGAATCGTGCACCGGGGGCCTGGTCGCCGAGCGTCTGACGCGCGTGCCGGGCAGCAGCGACTACTTTCTCGGCTCGACGGTCACCTATTCCTACGAGCTCAAGGCCGCCCTGCTGGGAGTCGACCGGGCGGTGCTGGAGCGCCACGGCGCGGTCAGCCGCGAGGTGGTCGGCGCCATGGGCGTGGGCGCCCGGGCGCTGCTCGGGGGCGACTACTGCATCGCCATCAGCGGCGTCGCCGGCCCGGGAGGCGGCACCGGCGACAAGCCGGTGGGCACGGTCGACCTGGCCGTCGCCGGACCGGGAGACGAGGTCCGGCACCTGCGCCTCCGGCTGCCCGGTGGCCGGCAGCAGATTCGCGAGCAGGCCGCGCAATGGGGCCTCGACATGCTGCGCCGCTGGCTGATCGGCGCCGAGCGTCCGGACGCTTCGGACCTG
>JBFGLX010000046.1:0-15603 GCA_041575955.1 Thermoanaerobaculia bacterium | reverse complement strand
CCGGCGCTTGAGCCTCAGAAACCGAAGCCAGGCCCGCGCGAATCAGCGATCTACAGGCCCCTGGAAGGCTAGGATGTGGCTCGCGCGCACATCTTTTCGATCGGGCGAGCGTACTAAAGATCGATGGGCACCGCGGGCGGCCACTACATCCACGGATCGGAGCCGACGGAGCAGCGCCGGCTGTCGCTGCTCAACTCGCTGCTCAACCAGGCGTCGCTCGCGGCGCTCCGGCTCGAGGCCGGCTCCCGGGTGCTCGACGTCGGCAGCGGGCTCGGCCAGCTGTCGAGGGCGATGGCGCGCATCGCCGGGCCGGAGCGGGTGGTCGGGGTGGAGCGCGATCCGGAGCAGATCGCCGAGGCCGAGCGCCTCGCGGACGAGGCCGGAGAGCGTGGCCTGGTCGAGTTCCGGCGCGGCGACGCCACCGAGCTGCCGCTCGCCAGCGGCGAGTGGGGCGCGTTCGACGTCGTCCACGCCCGTTTCCTGCTCGAGCACCTGCCCGACCCCCAGCGGGTGGTCGAGGCGATGGTCCGAACGCTGCGGCCCGGTGGCCGGATCGTGCTCGAGGACGATGACCACGACCTCTTGCGATTGTGGCCGGAGGCGCCCAATTTCGGGCGCCTCTGGAGCGCGTACCTGCGGACCTACGACCGCCTGGGCAACGACCCCTACGTCGGGCGGCGGCTGGTCTCGCTGCTCGCTTCCGCGGGCGCCGAGCCGAAACGGAACGATCTGCTGTTCTTCGGCAGCTGCGCCGGCAACCCCTCGTTCCGATCGTTCGTCGACAACTGCATCGGCCTGATCGAGGGCGCGGCGGACCGGATCGTCGAGCACTCGAGCTTCGGCCGCCAGGAGCTCGACGCCGCCGTGGCCGCGTTTCGCGCCTGGAGCGACCGCGACGACGCGGCGATGTGGTACGCCACCTGCTGGGCCGAGGGCGTGAAGCCTCACCCCGGCGACGCTGCCGCGAGCGGCGCGCGCGCGGCCCGTCCGCTCACCGGCCGCGGCCGCCAGACCGTCTCCTCGATGGCCTTCCTGGCCGAGTCCGCGGCCGATCTCACTTCGAGCCTCAAGCTCGAGGAGGTGTTCCGGAAGATCGCCGATCGGGTGCAGCAGCTGATCGAATGCCACCTCTTCTGCGTCATGCTCTGGAACGAGCCGCGGCAGGTCCTCGAGCACAGCTACTCGGTGCGCTTCGGCGAGCCGGTCGAGCAGAGCGGCGGCTTCCCGCTCGGCTACGGGATCTCCGGCTCGGCGGCCGCCGAGCGCCGGCCGATCCGGGTCGCGGACGTCCTGGCGGACCCGCGCTACGTCCGCTTCCGCCACGCCGAGGTCGACATTCGCTCCGAGCTCGCGGTGCCGCTCATCCTCCGCGACCGGCTGGTGGGCGTGATCGACCTCGAGAGTCAGCAGACCGACGCGTTCACCGAAGAGCACGAGCAGGTGATCACCGCGCTCGCCTCGCACATCGCCACCGCGCTCGACAACGCCAGGCTCTACGAGGAGCTGACCGCGCGCGAGGTCCGGCTCGAGCGCGACCTGGAGACCGCCCGCGAGATCCAGAGGGGGCTCCTGCCGGCCGAGCCGCCCGCGGTCGAAGGCCTCGAGCTGGGCGCCGCCTTCGCGCCGGCGCGCGAGCTCTCCGGCGACTTCTACGATTTCCTGCGCTACCCCGACGGCCGCACGGCGTTCGTGGTCGGCGACGTCGCCGGCAAGGCGACCGCGGCGGCCCTCTACGGCTCGATGGCGGTCGGGCTGCTGCGCGGCCACGCGCTCGAGCACTTCAGCGGCCCGGGCGACCTGCTCGAGCAGCTCAACAACCACCTGCACTCGCTCGACGTCGAGCGCCGCTTCGTCGCGCTGACCTTCGCGGTCTGGGATCCCGCGAGCGCGACGCTCGAGATCGGCAACGCCGGCTGTCCGCATCCCTACCGGGTCCGCAACGGCTCGGTCGAGACCATCGAGGTGGGCGGCCTGCCCGCGGGCGGACTTGCCGGCACGAGCTACCGGGTACGCCGGGTGCGGCTCGCGCCTGGCGACCTGATCCTGTTCTGCTCCGACGGCATCGAGGACTGCGAGGACGACCGCGGCGAGCGCCTGGCCGACCGGCGCCTGGCCGAGTTCCTGGCCACCGTCGGCGAGCTGCCCGCCCAGGAGGTCGCCGACGACCTGATCGCGCTGACCGTGCTGCACGCCGGTCTCGAGAGCGAGTTCGCCGACGACCGTACGGCGGTCGTCATCCGCCGGGTCAGTTGACGATCGGCGCGGCCGGTCCGCGCAGGACCTCGACCTGGCGGATGCGGGAGGTCATCACCCGGTTGCCGAACTCGAGGCAGAGGCCCGGCGCCGCGACGATGTCCTGCTTGATCGCGCTGCCGCCCCAGGTGCAGCCGTTCACCGTCACCGGATGCGGCGAGAGACGCTGCCGGTCGAACCAGCCGCCCGACACCTGGAAGCGCTCGTCGTCGAGCATGCACAGCGTGTAGACCGAGTTGCGCGTCCGGACCACGATCCAGTCCCCCCAGCGCAGATCGCTCTTGCGGATCTGGTCGACGCGGCTCGCCTCGAGAGTGATCGTCTCGAGCGTCGGGGCGGCCAACGGGAAGCGCCTGCTGGTTGTACTGGCGGCCATTCGGTCTCTTTCGAAAACGCCGCCCCAATCCTAGGCCGGCTCCCGACGCCGAGTCAATCGGGGTCGCGAGCCGCGCGCGCCGCCAGCGACCTCAGTCCTTCGCGAGCGCGAACAGGCTCTTGAGAGCCACCACCAACACCGCGGCGCTGAGGAACGCGATCACGTACGCGATGATGTTGGTTGCGTAGTCGCCGATGTAGGGCAACCCGCCGACTGCGTTCGCGGCGACGATGAGCGCGATCGCGGCGAGCAGGAAGCCGTGAGTCTCCTTGTCGCCGACGTTCAGGAACCCGACGATCAGGCCGAGCACCGCCAGCACCCAGCCGACCCAAGGCTGATCGAACCCGAGGCCCGCGGCTACGGCGATGACCAATCCGGCGACGAACGCCCACTTTCCAACTTGCGCCATGTCTCCCCCCCTCAGAGGATGCGATTAACGGGTGGCGGGAGCCTATCAGAGCGGGCGGGCCCCGCGCTCAGCCGGCGCCCTCGTCGTCCTTTCCGGTCTCCGCCGTCGCTCCCCGGCCCGCGGCCAGCTGCTCGATCTCACCCTGCCGGTAGAGGCGTCCCCCACCGATGCCCTCGCAGCTTCGAGCCGTCTCCAGCCAGGCCGTTTCGGTGATCACGTTCTCCTTCCAGAACGGGAAGGTCCGACACTGCCCCGGCCGCGCCTCGTAGATGGTGCAACCTTCATCCCAGAAGACGCACGCGCCGTCGGAGCGGTCGGTGAGCGCGTTACGCCGTCCGACCGTGCGCAGGAAACGCCTCCCGAGCTCTTCGAGGGTGAGCTCGAGATGCTCCGCGATCGCCCGGGCCTCGCGGCGGTCGACCCAGACGTACCCCTCGGTGGTGCAGCAGTGGCCGCACTGGGTGCAGGCGAAGGGCAGGCCGTCCCGGTACCAGCGAGCGGCGGTCATCGGGCGGCAATATAACGCGGTCTCGGCGACCGCCAAGGGACGGCCCGCGCGCACCCGCAAGCTCGTTTGGTGCTACCGACCCATGCGGCATATAGACAAGCGGCTATTTGTCCGGGCGGCGCTTGCTAGAATCGCGCTCTTCCAACGGACAGCGCGGCCGGGCAAGAAACGGCAGGGTCGAGCCGCGGAAAAGGAGACCGACCGATGAAGCGATTTCTCTGGGCAATTCTCTTGCTGGCGACCGCAGCCGCCGCGCCGGTACACGCCGTCACCGTGCAGACCGGCCAGACCGGTGGCGGGGCCTTCTACCGAATCGAAGTGCCCGACCTCTGGAACGGGGAGCTGGTCATCTGGAATCACGGGTTCACCCTCAGCCCGGCCGCCCCGCTCGGCCACGCCGACCTCGGGCCGCTGGTGGACCTCCAGCTCGCCGAGGGCTATGCGGTGGCGGCCTCGAGCTACCAGCAGAACGGCTGGGCGGTGTTCAAGACCAAGAACGACCTGCAGCACTTGGTCGACGTCTTCAAGGACGCGTTCGGCGCCCCGAGCCAGGTCTTCGTCACCGGCGCCTCGCTCGGCGGCATCGTCACCGCGGCGGCGATCGAAGAGGCGAACATCGGCAACGTGGTCGGCGCCTACGCCATCTGCGGCGCCGTCGCCGGCACCCGCAACTGGGACATCGCGCTCGACCTGCGCCTGATCTACGACGCGATCTGCGACACGGTGCCGGGCGCCTCGATTCCCGGCGGCGCGGAGGGCCTGCCGGCCGGATCGACCCGCACCGTGACGGACAACGTCCTGGCCGCCAACGCGTGCTTCGGCCACCTGCTGCCGCCGCCGCTGCGGACGCCGGGCCAGCAGGCGCGCCTGGATCAGTTCCTGGACGTCACCGGCGTCCCGGAGAGCTTCATCAACACCGACATCGGCTTCTACGTCACCTTCGGCATGAGCGACCTGGTCCACGGCAAGGGCAAGCTGGCGGGCAAGGTCGGGGCCGGCAACGCCAACGTCTTCTACGGCGACCCGGTGGTCGATGCCGCCATCGAGCGGGTCAGCCCCAATCCCGGCGCCGCCAACCGCCTGGGGAAGCACTACACGCCGACCGGCGCCGTCGGACAGACCAAGATCGTCTCCCTCCACACCGACAAGGACGGCCTGGTGATCGTCGAGAACCAAAGCGTCTACGCGCAGACGGTGCCGGCGGCGAACCTGACCGTGGCGGTGGCCGTGGAGACGGTGCCCTCGCACTGCCTGTTCAGTGGCGCCGAAGTGGTCGCCGGCTGGGAGGCGCTGCGGAGCTGGGTCGCGGGGGCGCCTCAGCCCAGCGCGGCCACGGTCCAGGGGACGTGCGTCGCGGTGATCGGGCTGTTCGGCGGGCCGTGCCGCATCGACCCGCTGTTCGCGCTGCCCGACCCGGACGTCCGGATGCGGCCGCGCTGACGGCAGGGATTCAGCCCAAGAGCGCCGCGACGTCGGGCCAGAGGGGCGTTTCGAGCTCGATCGACTCGCCGGTGCCGGGATGGACGAAGCCCAGCCGCCAGGCGTGGAGCGCCTGGCGGTCGTGCCCGAGCTCCAGCCGCTCGGCCGGCGGCAGCTCGCCCTCGAGCGAGCGCAGAAAGAGATCGTCGCCGCCCAGGTAGAGCTTGTCGCCGACGATCGGATGGCCGAGCGCCGCCATGTGGACGCGCAGCTGGTGCTGGCGGCCGCTCTCCGGGGTGAGCTCGACCAGGGTACGGCTCCCCAACCGCTTTCGGACCCGCCAGTGGGTGAGCGCCGGCTTGCCGTCGCCGCCCGCCCGCGCCCGTGCCTTGATCTCGACCCTCGAGCGCCGGTCGCGCTCGATCGGCAGGTCGATCCGGCCTGCTTCGCCGGCCACGTCACCGATCACGACGGCCAGATAGGTCTTGCGCACCGTGCGCCTCTCGAACTGCTGTTGCAGCTGGTCGCGCGCCCGGCGTCCCTTGGCGAACAGGACCAGGCCGCTGGTCTCCCGGTCGAGCCGGTGGCAGGGGCTCGGCGGCGCCCGCTCGGGCTCGCGGACGCTGCCGGTCGACCTCCGGCGCCGCTCGTGGAGCAGCTCGATCAGCGATCCGGCGCGATGGCGGCGGCTCGGATAGACGTTGAGCATCGGCGGCTTGCTGACCGCCAGGAGCCAGGCGTCCTCGTGGACGACGGGAACGTCGCCGGGCTCGAATCGGCGGCGGCCGGCGCCGCTCTCGGCCTGGGGCGCCGGCAGCCGCACCACGACCTCCTGCCCGGTCCGCAATCTGAGTCCGGCGCGCACCCGCCCGATCGCGGCCCGCTGCGGGTCCTTGAACGCCCCGACCTCGACCCGCCCCTCCTCGATCGCTCCCCGCAGCCGTGCCCGTGAGCGCCAGCTCAGCCGCTCCCCGAGAAAGGCGTCCAGGCGGCTGCCGTGGTCGGGACGCCCGACCTCGAACCGCCACTCGTGCACCGGCAAACTCATGTCGCGCTGGCCGCGGCGCGGTTTTTCGGGGGCGCTCTCGCGGGCTGGCATCGGTCAGGATCGGGCTGCCGCCGCCAGGCGCCGGCTCGGACAATCGAGCGGGCCGGGCGCGGCGACGTCAGTCTAGCCTGCCTTCTCGCCAGCCACCGTGAAACACCGCCCGGGCGTTCTCGTAGAGAACAAAGCAGCGCCACTCCCGCACGCCCGCTCTGTAGCCGCTCCAGGAGGAGATACTCTGATGAAAGGACCTTTCACGACCGCCGTGGTCGTCGCCTGCCTGGCCACCGGGCCGGCTGCGGCGGCCAGCCACGAGTTGAACGACGAGATGGCCAGTCGCGCCGCGATCGAGGCCGCCAGGCTGCAGCAGCTGTTCGAGGACTTCTTCGAGGAGAGCCTGGAGACCAACCCGATCCTCGCCACCTCGGTCGGCGATCCGCGCTACAACCACCTGCTGCCCAACTTCCTGAGCGCCGAGTCGCGGGCCGCGGCCGAGCGCTTCGACCGGCGCTGGCTCGCGCAGATCCGCAAGATCGACCGCGAGCTGCTCTCCGGCCAGGACCGGCTGAGCTACGACATCTTCGTCTACGACCGCCAGATCTCGCTCGAGGGCAACCGCTTCCCGCAGTACCTGCTGCCGATCAACCAGATGTTCGGCCTGCACAGCTTCTTCGCCCAGCTCGGCTCGGGCGACAGCATCCAGCCGTTCTCGACCGAGAGGGACTACCGCGACTTCCTGGGCCGGATCGCAGGTTTCGGCGTGATCGCGGACCAGGCGATCGCCAACATGCGCGAGGGAATCGAGCGCGGCGTCGTCCAGCCGCGGCCGCTGATGGTGAAGACGCTGCCCCAGCTCGAGGCGCACGTGGTCGAGGACGTCACCGAGAGCGTCTTCTACAAGCCGATCGCCGACATGCCGGAGGAGATCCAGGGCGAGGTGCGGGACGAGCTGGCGGCGCTCTACGCCGACGCCATCCGCGAGACCCTGGTGCCGGCCTACGCGCGCCTGCACGCCTTCATCCGCGACGAATACCTGCCCGCCTGCCGCGAGACCATCGCCCTCTCCGATCAGCCCGACGGCGAGGCCTGGTACGCCTTCCGGGTCAAGACCATGACCACCACCGACCTGACGCCGGACGAGATCCACCAGTTCGGCCTGGACGAGGTCGCGCGGATCCACGGCGAGATGCGCCAGGTGATGCGCGACGTCGGCTTCGAGGGCGAGCTCGAGGGCTTCTTCGAGTACCTCGAGGGCGAGGACCGCTTCTACTACACCGACGGGGAGCAGCTGATCCGCGGCTACTACGACCTGCGCGACGAGATCAACGCCGCCCTGCCCGCGATGTTCGACATCTTCCCCAAGGCCGACTACGAGGTCAAAGAGGTTCCCGAGTACATGGCCGAGTCGTCGGCGGGCGCGTTCTACCAGCAGGGCACGCCCGACGGCAGCCGCCCGGGGGTCTTCTTCGTCAACACCTTCAACCTCCGGGCGCAGCCCAAGTTCGCCATGCGGACCCTGTCGATCCACGAGGCGGCCCCAGGCCATCACTTCCAGATCTCGATCGGCCAGGAGGTCGAGGAGCTGCCGAGGTTCCGGCGCTTCGGCGGCGAGAGCGCCTACTTCGAAGGCTGGGCGCTGTACGCCGAGTCGCTGGGCAAGGAGCTCGGCCTGCTCGACGATCCGTACGACTACTACGGCCGGCTCAGCGACGAGCTGCTGCGCGCCATGCGCCTGGTGGTCGACACCGGCATGCACCACCAGGGCTGGAGCCGCGAGCGGGCGATCGACTACATGCGCTCCAACTCGTCGATGGCGGAGACGGACGTGGTCGCCGAGGTCGAGCGCTACATCGCGTTCGCCGGCCAGGCGCTCACCTACAAGGTCGGACAGCGGATCATCTCCGAGATCCGGGCCGAGGCCGAGCGCGAGCTCGGCGACGATTTCGACATCAAGGCGTTCCACCGCGCGGTCCTCGTCGACGGCGCCCTGCCGCTGAACGTGCTCCAGGTCAAGATGAGCGAGTGGCTGGCCGAGCAGAAACCGCGGGCCACGCGGTAGCGCCAGGATCGCCTCCGGCCGTCCTTCGAGCGCCGCGCTCGAGGCAGACCGCGGCGCTCCGCCCGGGCGCTTCCGGCTGGCTATACTCACCCTCGGGGCGCAGGCTGGCGAGAAGAGCAGGCGGGACGAAAGGGGGCTCGGCGTGGTCAAGAGAATCGGTATCTGCGGTCTCCTCCTGGCGCTGACCGGGCTGGCGGCCGCGTCGTTCGGCAGCGCTCCCTGGCGCCCGGAGGAGCGCTCCGCCGGCTTCACCGACGCGCTCCTGCGCCTGCGCGCGACCGCCGGGCGCCGGCCGCCGCGGCACGGCCTGATCGCCCGCGAGGTGGCCGAGGTCTTTCCGGAGCTGGTCCACCGCGACGCCACCGGTCGGCCGCGCACCGTTCGCTACCGGGTGCTCACGTCGGTCCTGCTGGCGGAGCTCGAGCGGCTGTCGGGGCGCGTAGACCGGCTCGAGATCGAGCTCGAGGCTCTGGCCGGAGAGGCGGCCGTCGAGCCCCTGGTGCGGATCACGGTCGAACACGAATAGCGACGCTCCGCCTCGGACCGCCAAGGCTGGCTCCGGGAGGACCGGCCAGGGCCTGCCGGGCAGGGGTATGGAAAGGTCCAGCACACCCCATCCGGGGCTGGCTCGCGCCCCGCTCCCGGCGCGACCGCTCGCTCGTGCTAGGATCATGGCACAAACTTACATAGGAGGTTGTTCTCGGGCGACCCCCCGCCGGTCCCGCGGCGCGCGCGTTGATCGACTGTCCTGGCAAGGCAAGGAGGCTCCAATGCGAAAATCGACGTCGACGCTCATGTTCCTGGTGCTGGCGTTCGGCCTGGTCTCGCCGGCGGCCCTCCTCGCGCAGGCTACCGGCACCCTTTCCGGCACGGTCAGCAACGCCTCCACCTCGGCCGGCATCGGGGGCGCGACCGTCCTGGTCATCCAGACGCAGCAGCAGGCCACCACGCGATCGGACGGCACCTACAGCATCAGGGTCGCTCCCGGCACGTACATCCTGCTGGCGGTCGCCCCCGGCTTCGAGGCCCGGGAGCAGAGTGTGTCCGCCAAGGCCGGTGAGACCATCACCGCCGACTTCGCCCTGACGCCCGCCCTGTCGGCGTTTGCGGACGAGCTGGTCGTGACCGGTGCGCGCTCGGCCCGGACGGCGATCGAGACCTCGGTGCCGGTGGACGTCCTGAGCACCGACGACCTTCAGCAGACCGGCATGAGCGAGACCGCCCGGATGATCCAGTTCCTGGCGCCGTCGTTCAACATGTCCACCTCGACGATCAGCGACGGCACCGACATCGTGCGGCCGACCACGCTGCGCGGGCTCGGTCCAGACCAGACCCTGGTGCTGGTCAACGGCAAGCGCCGCCACACCTCGGCGCTGGTGCACGTCAACGGCTCGATCGGCCGGGGCACCGCCGGGGTCGACCTCAACGCCATCCCGGCGAGCGCCATCGAGCGCATCGAGATCCTGCGCGACGGTGCCGCCGCACAGTACGGCTCGGACGCGATCGCCGGCGTGATCAACGTGATCCTCAAGTCGAGCACCGACAAGACGCGCATCGACCTCAATGCCGGCCAGCACTACGAGGGCGACGGCGAGGTGGCCCAGGTGGGGGCCAACCACGGCTGGAGCCTCGGCGACGACGGCTTCTTCAACCTGACCGCCGAGTACCGCGACCGCAGCTTCACCAACCGCGCCGGGCCCGACCCGCGGCGCATCTTCAACTTCACAGAACAGGTCTTCGGCCAGCCGGCGCTCCCCTCCGGGACGCCCGACCCGCGCGAAGCCACCTACAACCGCATCAACCACCGCTACGGCGACGCCTCGTCGGAGAATCTCTACCTGTTCCTGAACGGTGAGAAGGCGATCAACGACACCTCGGAGTTCTACTTCTTCGGCGGCTGGTCGGAGCGCGACGGTGAATCGGCCGGCTTCAACCGCCTGCCGAGCCAGAGTCGCACCAGCATCCTGATCCACCCCGAGGGGCACCTGCCGCTGATCAACACCTCGGTCGACGATCTCTCGCTCTCGGCCGGCTATCGCAAGCGCTTCGCCAACAACTGGTCGATGGACCTCGGCTTCGTCACCGGTGAGAACGAGTTCAACTTCTTCATCTCCAACTCGGCCAACACCTCGCTCGGCCTGGCGTCGCCGACCGCGGCCGACGCCGGCACGCTGAGCTTCGACCAGACCACCCTGACGCTCGACTTCTTCGGCAGCGCCGAGATCGGCGGCAAGACCGCGTTCGTGGCGGTCGGTTTCGAGTACCGCGAGGACGGCTACCAGATCAAGGCCGGCGAGGTGGCGTCGTGGGTGGACGGCGGCGTTCCCGACCAGTTCGGCGGCGCCGCGCCGGCCGGCATCCAGGTCTTTCCGGGCTTCCAGCCGGTCAACGAGGTCGACGCCTCACGCGACAACATCGCGCTCTACGGCGACGTCGAGCTCCAGCTGAGCGACCGCTTTCTGCTCGGCCTGGCGGCGCGCTTCGAGGACTACAGCGACTTCGGCAGCACCGTCGACGGCAAGATCACCGGGCGCTACGAGGTGAGCGAGCGGTTCGCCCTGCGCGGCTCGGCCTCGACCGGGTTTCGGGCGCCCTCGCTCCACCAGTCGAACCTGGCCAACATCAGCACCCAGTTCGTCGACGTCGGCGGGGTGCTGACGCCGGTCGAGGTCGGGACGTTTCGGAATCCGAGCCCGCTCACCCGGGTGCTCGGGGTGCCGACCCTGACCGAGGAGACCTCGGTCAGCTACAGCATCGGCTTCACCTCGCGGCCGAGCCAGAAGTTCTCGATCACCGCCGACGTCTACAAGATCGACATCGACGATCGCATCGTGCTGTCGGGGAGGTTCGACACCGGCATTCCGCAGGTCGCGCCGCTGCTCGACTCGATCGGCGTCGGCGCCGGGCAGTTCTTCGTCAACGCGCTCGACACCGAGACCGAGGGCCTCGACCTGGTCCTCGCCTACGCCACGCCGGCGGGTGACGGCGACTTCAGCCTGACCGCGGCGGCCAGCTGGACCGGCACCGACATCTCCGGCCCGGTCAAGACGCCGCCGCTGCTCGCCGGCCTCGGCGAGACCCTGTTCGACACCATCGAGCGGGTCTACCTCGAGGAGGCGCAGCCCCATCAGCACTACAACATCGGCGCCCGCTACAGCCGGGGGAGGTGGTCGGTGCTCACCCGCTTCAACTACTTCGGCAAGGTCGCGGCCACCGAGTCCGCCAGCGATCCGGCGCGCAAGCAGGTCTTCCAGGGCAAGTGGCTGACCGACGTCGACTTCTCGTACCGGTTCGGCAAGGGCTTCAAGTGGCACGTCGGCGGCAACAACATCTTCGACGAGTACCCGGACAAGAACATCCCGTCCAACTCGTTCAACGGCATCTTCGTCTACCCGCGGCGGACGGCGCCGTTCGGGTTCAACGGGGGCTACTTCTACACCCGGCTGACGATCGAGCTGTAGACCGAGGCCTCGCTGGCCTGGTAACCGCCCTCGGAGAAAAACGGGGCCGGGTGGTGGCGGATCAACCGAGCGCAGCCAGCGCCTCGCGCGCCGCCGCCAGGCCGGCGACCAGCTCCTCGTCGGGGGCCGTGAAGGTCACCCGCAGGTAGCCGTCCTGCTCGAATCCCGAGCCCGACGCGGTCACCACCCCGGCGCGGTCGAGCAGATAGCGGGCGACGTCGTCCGACGAGTCGAGGGAGCCGCCACCGGGGGCCGTGCGGCCGAAGCACTCCCGCACGTCCCAGAACGAGTAGAACGCCGCCGGAATCGGCCAGGCCGTCACGTGCGGAAGGTCCCGGACGTGCCTCAGGACGAGATCGCGCTTGCCCTCCAGCTCGTCGCGCATCTCCGGATCGTAGGTCTCCCGCAGCGCCGCGAGAGCCGCGTGCTGGGCGGGCATCGACGGCCCCGAGGTGTAGTGGCTCTGGAGGTTGATCATGCCGCGGCTCACGTCCTCGGGAGCCACCGTCCAACCGATCCGGAGTCCGCCGGTGCGCCGGAAGTTCTTGGACAGGCCGTCGAGCTGGATCAGCCAGGGCCGGGTCTCGCCGTCGATCTCGGGCTCCGGAAACGCCACGCCGTCATAGGTGAGCTTCCAGTAGAGCCGGTCCAGAACCAGGAAGATCTCGTTGCGGGCGCAGGTCCGCAGAAGGGCGGTCAGCTCGGCCGCGTCGTAGAGCTGCGCGGTCGGGTTGCAGGGACTGTTGACCAGGAAGAGCCGCGCGCGCGGGTGCTCCTCGATCGACCGCATCAGGTCTGCGGGCTCTACCTTGAGCCGGTTGTCGGCGCCGCCGCGCGGCTCTACGCACACCGGGCGCGCCGACGCCGCCAGCGCCAGCGGCCGGTAGCTCACCCAGGGAGCGGCGTCCAGGAGCGCGACGTCGCCGGGGCTCAGGAGAGCCAGGAAGACGTTCATCAGGCCCTGCTTCGCGCCCGTCGTCACCGCTACGCAGTCGGTCCCGTAACGCCCGCCGACCCCCAGCCAGTCGAGAATCGCGCCCCGCAGCTCGGGCAGCCCGGCGGGGTCGCCGTAGACCGTCAGTCCTTCGCGGTAGGCGCGGATTCCAGCCTCCGCGATCGCCGGCCTGAGGGCGCCACGGGTCTCGCCGAGGCCGAAATCGAACACCGGCAGGCCGGCCGCCCGGCGCTCGGCGACCAGCGCCTTGAGCGCCAGGGTCAGCGAAGGGGGAAAGGCGTCGACCTTTTCAGAGACGCGGGCGCCGGACATGCGAGCCTCCTGTGACGCAGTGAAATCTGGAGCAACGAGCGCAGCCGGAGTCTACCTCCCCCCGAGGCGCGATGCGTACCCACCTCGTGGAGTGTTTCGCTCTATCGATTTGGGCGGTACTTTGGCCGCGACAGCGCAATCTCCGCCCGTGGCGGCCAGCGAGACAGATCGGAGGTAGAGGACGATGAAGAACATCCCGGTCAGACAGTTCATGCAGCGCAGACCGGCCGCGGTGCCCGAGGGCATGCTCCTGCAACAGCTGGTGACCGAGCTGCGTGAGGGCGGCTTCCGGGCGCTGCCGGTCGTCACCGAGGAGGGCAAGGTGGCGGGCGTGGTGAGCGAGACCGATCTCTTTCTCAAGGAGCACCGGCTGCCGTTCTCGACCGAGAAGATGCCTTCGCTGCTCGGCAAGCTGATCAGCAAGGAGCAGATCGACGAAGTGGAGCGTCGCCGGAAGATGACGGTGGGCGAGGTCATGCATCCGGGCGCGGTCACGGTAGGTGAGGAGACGACTCTCGAGGATCTGGCGATCCTGATGTGCGAGCGGCGCCTGTCGATGGTGCCGGTGGTCCGAGACGATCTGCTGGTTGGCGTCGCGCGGCGCAGCGACGTCCTGGCGGTCATCTACAGCGAACAGAGCTAGGCTAGTCCACCTCCCTCGACTCGACTTCGCCAAGATCGACCGGAGCGGCCGCGGCGGGCAGCTGCCGCTCGACCGGGACGCTCATGCGCTGCAGGCCGAAGCAGGCGGGCAGAAGCCCAAAGAGGATCTCGTCGAGGAAGGGGACGAAATCCCAGGCGCCCGTTCTCGTCGGGAGGAGAGGCTGGCCGGCTCTCTCCGGCCGGGCTAGACTCTGCTCGCTCCATGCCGCGCAAGTTCCTGATCGACACCGACACGGCGTCCGACGACGCGGTGGCCCTGATCATGGCGCTGCGCCATCCCGACGCCGAGGTGCTGGGCATCACCGTGGTCTCGGGCAACGTGCCCCTCGACCAGTGCGTCCGCAACGCCCTCTACACGGTCGAGCTCTGCGGCTCCCGGGTCGAGGTCTATCCGGGCGCCGACCGGCCGCTGTTGCGCGAGCCGGTCCACGCATTCTGGTTTCACGGCCGGGACGGCCTCGGCGACGTCGGCTACCAGCCGCGCGGCAGCGCCACCGGGACCTACGCCGTCGACTACCTGGTCGACACCCTGCGGGCGCAGCGCGACGTCACCCTGGTCACCCTCGGCCCGCTCACCAACATCGCGCTGGCGATCGCCAGCGCTCCGGAAATCGTCGCCAGCGTCGAGCGCTGCGTGGTCATGGGCGGCGCCGCGTGCGCGGTCGGCAACGTCACGCCGGCGGCCGAGTTCAACGTCTGGGCCGACCCCGACGCCGCGCGCCGGGTCTTCCGCTCCGGCCTGCCGATCGAGATGGTCGGCTGGGAGCTCTGCCGCGGCCCGGCGACGCTCGACGACGAGGACATCGCCTACGTTCGGAGCTTTGGCACCGACCTGGCGACGTTCGCTCTCGACTGCAACCGCACCGCCCTGATCGCCGGCAAGCGGCAGTCGGGCGAGCCCGGCCTCGGCCTGCCCGACCCGGTGGCGATGTCGATCGCCCTCGATCCGAAGATCGCGACCCGGGTCGGCCGCTGCTACGTCGACGTCGAGACGGTGAGCGATCTGACCCGGGGGATGACCGTCGTCGATCAGCTGGACGTCACCCACGACGAGCGCAACCGCGCCGTCTGGGGCGAGCTCCGCGGCCGGCCGGCCAACGTCAAGGTCTGCTGGGCGATCGACGTCCTCGCCTGGAAGGAATCTCTCTACCGCTCGCTGCGCACATGACCGGGGGCGCGCGCATCGTCGTCGTCGGCAGCTCCAACACCGACATGGTCGTCGCCGGCGAGCGCCTGCCGGCGGCGGGCGAGACCGTCCTGGGCGGCAGCTTCATGATGGCCGCCGGCGGCAAGGGCGCGAACCAGGCGGTGGCGGCCGCGCGCCTGGGCGCCAACGTCGCGCTGGTCGCCCGGATCGGCGCCGACCTGTTCGGCGATCAGGCGGTGCGCGGCTTCGAGCGCGAGGGGATCGACACCCGGTTCGTGTCTCGCGACCCCGAGGCGCCCTCGGGGGTGGCGCTGATCCTGGTCGACGAGGCCGGCGAGAACCTCATCTCGGTGGCGCCGGGCGCCAACGCCCGCTTGAGCGTCGCCGACGTGGAGGCCGCCAGGGCGGCGATCGAAGCGGCCGCGATCGTGCTGCTGCAGCTCGAAGTGCCCCTCGAGACGGTGCGCAGCGCGGCCCGCATCGCGCGCGCGGCCGGCGCGCTGGTGATCCTCGATCCGGCGCCGGCGCGCGAGCTCGACGACTCGCTGCTCGCCGACGTCTCGATCCTGACCCCCAACGAGAGCGAGGCCGAGCGGCTCACCGGGATCCCGGTCGGCGACGACGCCTCGGCCGACCGGGCCGCCGCCGCGCTGCGCGCCCGCGGCGTCTCGACGGTCGCCCTGACGCTCGGCGCGCGCGGCTGCTACCTGCTCTCCGGCGACCATCGGGGGCGGGTCGCGGCACCCCCGGCCGAGGCCGTCGACAGCACCGCCGCCGGCGACACCTTCAATGGCGCGCTCGCCTGGCAGCTGGCTCGGGGCGCGGCTCTGGCGGTCGCGGTCGAGACGGCGTGCCGGGCGGCCGCGCTCTCGGTCACCCGGCGCGGCGCGCAGCCGTCGATGCCGACCGAGCGGCAGGTGGCAGCCGCCCCTTCCCCAGGGCGAGCAGCTCCGAGACCCGCTCGGCCGCCAGTGGCGGACTGAACAGGTAACCCTG
>JBFGLX010000045.1:0-15660 GCA_041575955.1 Thermoanaerobaculia bacterium | reverse complement strand
GACGCTGATCACCGACCGGTCGCCGCCGTACTTCGCCGGCGCCAGCGTCGGTGGCGTCTATCCGGCCGGACCGTACGCGGCCGCCGACGCCAAGACCCTGCTGTTCGTGCCGACGCCGCCCGCGAGCGCCGACGCCGAGGCCCGGCGCGCCTTCTTCCGCGATTTCAATCACCACTTCAACGTCATGATCGTGCCGCACGAGATCATCCCCGGCCACTACCTGCAGCTCAAGTACGCGGCCGCGCACCCGCACAAGGTGCGCGCGATCTTCGGCGACGGCGTCTACATCGAGGGGTGGGGCACCTTCTGCGAGCGGCTGATGCTCGACCAGGGCTGGGGCGAGCCGCTCTCCCGCCTCGCCCACCTCAAGAAGCAGCTCGAGAACATCGCCCGCGCGATCGTCGACATCCGGGTGCACACGCGGGGGATGACCCGCCGGGAGGTGCTGGAGTTCGTGCAGGACGAGGCCCTGCAGGACGCCCAGTTCGCCGGCAACATGTGGCAGCGCGCGATCACCAGCTCGCCGCAGCTGACCTTCTACCATCTCGGCTACGCACAGGTTCAAGAGCTGTTCGACGACGTCGCGGCGCAGCGCGGCGACGCTTTCGAGATCAAGGACTTCATGGACGGCATGATGGAGATGGGACCGGTGCCCGTCCGTCACTACCGTGAGCGCATGCTCGGACCGCGAGCGCCGAGGTGAGAAAGGTGATCGTCCTTGGCTTCGTCCTCATCGTGCTGTCCCTGGTCGTTCTCGGACTGGCGTCGCGCCGAACGCGGCAAGGCGGCTGGGTGAAGGAGCGGCTCGCGGCGTGCCCGAGCTCGCCCAACTGCGTCAGCAGCCGTGATCCGCGCGGGCGCTTCCGGGTCGAGCCGCTGACGATCGAGGGCTCGCCCGAGGAGGCGTTCCGCCGGGCGGCCGAGGTGGTGCGCGCCCTCCCGAGGACCCGGATCGTCACCGAGGACGACGGCTACCTGCACGCCGAGTGCGCGTCGACGCTCTTCCGGTTCGTCGACGACCTGGAGCTCGAGCTGGCTGTCGAAGCGCGCGTCGTCCACGTCCGCTCCGCCTCGCGGATCGGCCACTCCGATCTCGGCGCGAACCGCCGCCGGGTCGAGCGGATCCGTCGCACGCTGGCCACGACGCCGGACTGACATTCGCCTAGCTAGTCTCGCGATCTCACCCGGATGCCCATCGATCGCAGCCGCTTCGCCATCGCGTCGACGTGGGTCGCGCGCCAGTAGATCCGGCCGCACTCCGGGCAGTGCCGGAAAGACTTCTGGGTCCGGGCGACGAAGGGTGGCACCCGAGGCCGCGCCCGCTCGGCGTCGAGATCCTCGAGCGCCCGGTTGCAGCGCAGGCAGCGGCCCCAGACGTCGCCCGCGCCGACCTCGAGTGCCAGCGCCTCCAGCACCTGCCGCAGCTGGCGCTCGACCCCATCGGGCTCGATCAGGATCGAGTTCCGCGCGCGCTTGCGCAGCACCAGGCGCCGGTCGCGGGTGAGCAGCACGCGATCCTCGGCCCGGGCGATCTCGACCAGCTCGGCGTCGTGGATCGTCGGATCGTAGGCAGTGTCGAAGCCCAGGATCCGCAGCCAGCGGGCGAGCGAGCCGAGCATGGCGTCGACCAGGAAGCGCGGGGCCGGCATCGGCTGGATTATGTCGCCTCGTCGCTGGTACCGTGTCGTGAGATGGCCCCCGTCTATCAGCAGATCTTCTCCTACGCCGTGGGTCTCCTGCTGGCGGTGGCGGTCGCCTATCCGGCGAGCTTCATGCCGCCGGACCGCGAGCGCCGGTTCTTCGGGATCGCGATTGCGGTCGTGGTGCTCGGCTTTTTCGGCTTTCCGCTGAGCCAGGGGGATGCGCTCGGCCTCGCCTGGGAGCTGGCCGCGGTCGTGGTTCTCGGCGCGCTCCTGCTGCTGAGCTCCCGGGTGGCCGTCCTTCTGCCGCTCGTCTGGCTCGGCCACGGAGGCTGGGATCTCCTCTTCCTGGTCGGTGCGACCCCGATCGACAAGCCCCTGTGGGTGTGCGAGCTGTGCGTCCCCTTCGACCTGCTGATCGGGATCTACCTGCTGACCCGCCTCCGGCGGTGGCGTGCCGCCGGCAGCTGACATGCCGGTCGTCGAGACCGGCCAGGGGAGGGTCGGCGGACGGTCCGAGGACGGCGTCTACGTCTTCCGCGGCATCCCCTACGCGCGGCCGCCCGTGGGCGAGCTCCGCTTCGCCCCGCCCGAGCCGCCCGCGCCCTGGGCCGGAGTGCGCGCGGCGCGGCGCTTCTCGCCCGCGGCGCCTCAGATGGGCACCGAGGCCGGGCCCATCGGCAAGTTCTTCCGCCTGATCCGGGGGGGCATCTCCGAAGACTCCCTCTATCTGAACGTCTGGACCGCCGGACTGGACGACGGCAGGCGGCCGGTGGTGGTCTACCTGCACGGCGGCGCCTTCGTCCTCGGCGCCGGCTCGACCTTCCTCTACGCGGGCACGAGGTTCGCCGCCTCCGGGGTCGTGCTGGTGACCCTGAACTACCGGCTGGGCGCTCTCGGCTTTCTCGACCTGACGCGGCTGGCCGCCGACGGCGGCCCCCCTCCGAACCTCGGTCTGCGCGACCAGGTCGCGGCCCTCGACTGGGTGCGCGACAACATCGAGCGCTTCGGCGGCGATCCGGACAACGTGACCCTCTACGGCGAGTCGGCGGGGGCGATGAGCGCCGGCGTCCATCTCGCCCTCGACGGCCAACGGCGCTTCCGCCGGGCGATCCTGTCGAGCGGCGCGGCGGCGAACGTCTCGACGCCCGACCAGGCGGAGTACCTCGCCCGGCTCTTCTTGGACGAGCTGGGGATCTCCCCCGATGACTGGCGGCGATTGCGCGAACCGCCGCTCGAGCGCCTACTGCTGGCGCAGCGGAGGTCGCTCCGGGGCGATCCGGCTCGCCTGGGCAACCTGCCCTGGCAGCCGACCGTCGACGGCGATCTCGTACGCCGGCAGCCGCTCGACTCGATCCGCTCGGGCGCGGCCGCCGACGTCGAGCTGCTGGTCGGCACCAACCGAGACGAGTGGAAGCTGTTCGTCGTCGGCGCGCCGCACCTGAGGACCATGAGCCCGGAGGCGCTGCGCCGCCGGGTGATCCGGGCGCTGCAACAGGGGGGCGGCGACCCCGAGGCGGCCGGCGCGCTGATCGAGCACCACCGCGAGCGCGCGGACGGCGGGCGGCGCTGGCCGTTCGAGACCTGGGTGGCGATCCGTACCGAGCAGTACTTCCTGCTGCCCGCCATCGAGCTCGCCGAAGCGCACGCGCGGCATCGCTCGAGCACCTACTGCTACCGACTCGATTTCCCGGCGCCGCGCATGCCGCGTCTGCTGGGGAGCTGCCACGGCATCGACCTCGGCCTCACCTTCGGCAACTTCCGGCACCCGCTGCTGCGGCCGGTCTATGGCAACGGCGCGGCGCTGCGGCGGCTCTCGCTCGAAGTCGGTGAGGCGTGGACGAGCTTCGCCCGCGGCGGCCGGCCGAGCTGGCGGGGCGGCACCGAGTGGCGGCCCTTCACGCTCGCGGGCCGAGAGACGCTGGCCCTCGCCTCGGCGTCGGGCATCGTCCGGGGTGACGCCGCCAGCTTGCGCTCGGCCTGGAGACGGTCAGGCCAGGCGCCTCAACCCGCGTGAGCGCGGCGCCGCCGGCGCGCGCGGCGGGCTACTCGCGGATCGGGGTCCAGACGCCGGCGTCGATCGGCGCGCCGACGCGCGGATCGAGCTCCACGACGTAGGCGCCGAGCGATCCGATGCGGCGATTCGGGCCGAAGGTGAGGGGCGGCGTGAGCCCGGTCTGGAAGGCGAAGAAGCTCTCGAGAGAGCGTACCAGCCCGCTGCGGGTGAGATCCCTCCCGGTGAGCGAGAGGGCCTCCAGGAAGAGCTCCGCCGCCGCCAGGGCCAGGCGCTGGCTCAGGGCGCTGGCGTCCGAGCCGCCGTCGCCGGCCTCGACCAGCCGCCGCAGAAGGCGGCCCTTGACGTCGGCCAGGTCGTCGGGCAGGGTCGGAAAGCTCAAGAAGACGGACACCGGCGGACTCGGGTCGCCGTCGAGGACCAGGTGGCCGGCGAGGGGACCCAGCAGGAGGAAGTCGGGGCGCCAACCCGAGTCACCGGCCGCCCGAACAAAGCGGACGGCCGGCTCGCCGGGGGCGAGCAGGAAAACGGAATCGATCTGCCGGCGACGGAGGTCGGCGACCACCGCGCGAGCGTCCGCGGTGGCCGGCAGCGTCGCGACCTCGGGCGGCGCCAGCCGCCGGCGCCGCAGCTGGTCGGTCAACGCACTGACGATGGAGTCCGAAGGCAGCGGCCCGATGCTGACCACGGCGCTGCGCGCCTCAGGGTTCCGGGCGGCGAGGAACTCGGCCAGGGCCCGCGCCTGCTCGTCGAGTCCCGAGAGCAGGTAGAAGATCGGACCGCCGCCCGGCCACCCTTCCACCGCCGGGGTCTGCGTGATCGGCCCCACCAGGGGCACGCCGCGGGCCTCGGCGGCGCGCCGCAGCTCCGGATCGGCGCCGCCCGAGAACGGCGCCACCAGGGCGAGCACCGGGGTCTCTTCGAGCAGCCGGGTGAAAGCGGCGACGCGCTCCGCCGCGCCGTCCGGGGCATCCGCCACCACCAGCTCGATGCGCCGGCGGTAGATGCCGCCGCGGCCGTTCACGCGCTCGAAGAACTGCTCCAGCAGAATCCTGACCCGCCGCCCGAGGGCCGCCCTCGGGCCGCTCAGCGGCAGCAGCGTGCCGACCCGCACGACGTCGTAGCCGACTCCGGGGTCCCACCCGCGGCCGAGCCGCTTGATGTAGGCCACCAGGTCGTCGGCGTCGGCGCGCGACAGCCGGTAGCGGGGCATCGCGACGTGCAGCTCGTTGCCGGCCGGGTCGATGCCCATGGTGATGGCCCGAATCAGCAGGCGCTCGTCGTAGGGTGGGTGACGACGGCCGCCCGGCCGCTCGACCTCGTAGGGACGGGTGAGCGACGGCCAGGTGAGGTTCGAGGGCACCAGCCCGCCCTCGGGACTGCCGCTGCCGTCGGCTTTGTGGCAGGTGACGCAGGGCAGGGCGGTGGCCGGCAGCTCGATGGTCTGGTTGCGCAGCACGGCCACGATCTCCTCGCCCGAGGAGCCCGACCCCTGCGTGTAGATCCGCTTGCCCCGCTCCTCGGCCGGAGTCAGCTCGGCGCCCGCGCCGGCGGTGACGAAGCACAGGGCGAGCGTCCAGAGCGCCCGCCAGGCGGCGGTCAAGGAGAGTCTTCCACCACCGAATCGACGATCGCCATCAGCTCTTCGGTGGGCCCGAGGGCGAAGGCCTTCTTCCACAAGCCGGTCCTGGTGTTGCCGATGAGCAGGATGTTCTTGTGCGCCTCGCGCTGCTCGGTGTGGAGGCCGAGTGGCCGCAACACCGCCTCGACGTCCGCCGGCGGTCCGGTCAGCAGGTGCCAGCCTTCGCCGGCCTCGATTCGCGACGCGTACTCCGCCAGTCGCTCGGGAGTGTCGGTGACCGGATCCACCGTGATCGAGATCAGGACCACCTCGCTGCCCACGCGGTCCGCCAGGTGGTCCCGCAGCGCCGCGAACTTCTTGAGCGTGACCGGACAGGCGCCGGTGCAGTCGCCGAAGAACGACCCGATGACGACGCAGCGGCCGGCCAGAAGATCGCTGTAGAAACGGTGCCGCTTGCCCGCCTGGTCGACCAGCACCGTGTCCGTGAAGTACTCCCGGGCAACGTCCTCGTCGGGGCGCTGCGCGGGCGCCGCGCTCACGCTCGAGCCGGCGAGCGCGACGAGGCCGAGCAGCAGGCCGGCGGTCGAACGGCGCCAGGCGCGCACGGGCGCCCACCGCTTGCGAGGGTCGCCGCTCATCGTCCCGCTTCGCCGCGCTCCGCGGCCAGCAGCTCGTCCAGGGTCTCGGCCAGCTCGATCGGGGAGGAGAGGCCGTAGCCGCGGATCCACGTGCGGGTGGCGTCGTTGCCCATCAGGATCAGCGCGGCGTGGTCCTCCTTGAGCGCGGTGAAGACGCCCAGCGACTTGAGCAGGTCGTCGACCACGCGCTGCCGGCCGGTCAGCAGGGTCCAGCGCTCGGTGCCCTGGAACGGCTTCGACCACGCCTTCAGGCGCTCCGGCGTGTCGGTGTTCGGATCGATGCTCACCGAGATGTACTGGATCTCTTGGCCGCCGGGCCGGGTCGCCATCTCCTTCTGCAGCTGGGCGAAGGTGGCCCCCATCAGCGGACAGATGGTGGTGCAGGTCGTGAAGATGAAGTTCATCGCCACCACCTGGCCGGCGATCAGGTCCTCGTACAGGCGCACGCGGTTGCCGTCCTGGTCGGTGAGCGAGGCCTCGGGGATCTCGGTGAGCGGAATTCGCGAGGGGGCGGCGGTGCGCGTTCCCCCGGCGTCCCGATGTGCGGGTGGATGTCCGCCGTGCTCCTGGCCCCAGCCGGCTCCGGCCGCGATCCAGGCGGAGGCGGCCACCAGCAAGGCGGGCAGGCGTCTGGCGATGCGGCGTCTACTGGGCATGGCTTGCGTCGTCCTCGGCCGCCGTCCCGGTCGACTCCTCGACGGGCACCACCAGGTAGAGCACGGGAGTGTTGTCCACGATCAAGCCGGCGGAAGGGGCTCGGACGTACACATAATAGAGGCCGCTCTGCGGCAGGTCAAAGGCCGCCTCGTAGCGTCCGCCGCCGAGATTCCGGGCCAGCTGCTGGGCGTGCCAGTGGCCGGGCGTCTGCACCAGGCGCACCTCGAGGTCGGCCAGATCGTCCCGCGGCACGCCGAGGTTGGGATCGATCGCCTCGAACGTCAGCTGCGCCTGGCGGCGGGTCTCGACCACCGTATCGTCGGTGAGCGGCCGGACGATCAGCGGGCGCCACTCGCGCAGCTCGACCTGCCCGGGGTCGGGCGCCACCTCCACCTCGAAGCACTCCACCGTTCGCGGCGCGTCGACGAACAGGGCGACGTCGTAGGCCCCGGGCCGGCGCAGCGTCGCGACCGTCTCGTAGACCCCGGTCGCGGTCTCCTCCAGGCTGCGGTCGACGACCAGCACCGCGCGCGGCTGGTGGCCGTAGTTCTGGAAGCTGCCCATCGGAGCCGCCATCCCCTCTTTGTAGTAGTAGACCGTCTCGTCCGCCGGGTTGGCCACCAGCATGGCGTTGGCCCCCGGCGCGCGCGCCATGGCGGACGCCAGGCTGTCGCTGCGGCCGGCGCCGAAGGGCAGGCGGCCGCCCGGGAAATCCACCACCTGGATCGGCTGCCCCTCGGCGCCGATCGAATCGAGGGGCACCATCAGCACGATCTCGGTGTCGTCATGAAGCACGTACGCCACTTCGTCGGTGAACGCCACCTGCACCGGGGAGCCCCACATCTCTCCCTTCTGCACCACGCGGTTGATGGCGGTGTCGAAGATGAGCAGCTGCTTGAGCTCGGGGATGAGGCCGAATCCCATCCGACCCGAGGGTGCGAAGCGGATCTGGGTGAGCCCGGGCGCACTCGGCATGCGGGCGAGGATCTCGTGGCGCTCGCCGTCGATGGCGACGATGCCGCCCTCGCCGAGGTGGCCGACGTAGACGGCGCCGGCGATCTCCGACCAGGCCAGCGTCGACGGCTTCGTGCCGGTCGCCAGGCGCTTCACGACCTGCCGGCGCGCGACGTCGATCACCGTCACGGTGCCCGACTCGGCGCCGCTGGCGAAAGCGAAGCGGTCGTCGGGGCCGAGCACCAGGTCCTGCTCGCCGAGCCCGGTCGGAATGCGGGCCACGACCTCGAACCGATCGGTGGAGATGACGGCCACGCCCCACTCCTCGCCGGCGCCGTACGCCGCCCAGAGGTGGCTGCCGTCGGGCTGGATGGCCAGCCGCGTGGGCGCGACCGGCACGGGGATCTCTTCGATCACCTGCCAGATCTCCGTGTCGACCACCGCCACGGCGTCGGCCGCCGGCAGCGACACGTAGAGCCGCCGCTGCTGGGCGTCCAGCGCCCAGTCCTCGCCCGGGCTGCCGAGGTCGACCATCGCCAGCAGCTGGGTGCCCCCGAAGCCGAACAGCGGATCGACGATCGTGATCGTGGAGTCGTCGTTGAGAGCGACGACGAAGTAGACGTTCAGGTCGAGCTCGGGCTTGGCCAGGATGCTGCCGCCGAGGAGCATCTCGACCCGGTCGACGCAGCGCGCGCGGTCTCCGGCCTCGTCGGGCAGCCGCAGGTCCATCCAGGCGGCCGGGAAGACGCCCGAGAGCGGGGTCGAGGTGGCGCTGTCGGTAAAGGCGAAGCTGAAGCGGACGATGTCGCCCTCCTGCAGTTGCGCCCTCGATGGCGTCGGGCGCTCGAGGACGGTCATCGAAAGCTCGACGCTCAGGCCGTCGAGGTCCGCCCGCTCGCGGACGGCGACCGTCCCCGTCGGGCGCCCGGACGCGTCGGCCTCGGTGGCCGCTCCGGCGGCGCCGAAGCCGAGAACCAAAGGCGCGGCGAAGAACAGGCCTGCCCGCCAGGAGGACGACGAATTGCGCATGGGTCGCGGCGGATAGTATCCCAAGCGGCAGGGCGGCCAAGGCCCGGCCGCTGTGCTAGCCTTCGCCGAAACCTGAACGGCTTTCCGAGGACTCCGGCAGGCGTGGATGGCGGCGCCGTCCGGAAGCCTCGTGAGGCCGCGCGCGAACTCGAGGTCAAGGGAGGTTCAGATGGCCTACGGCTACTCACCGGATCCACTGCCGCAATACCGGTTTCCGCGTCTGCTGGCGGTGAAGACCCTGATCCGGCTGTCCCCTGTCATCGAGCGCTGGCGAGCGCTCCAGCGTCGGCTTCTGCCGCCGCGCCCGGTCGACCTCGAGGCGGTGCCGGACTGCCGTTTCAGCGACGCCCTGGAGGCCGCCGCGGCCCATTTCCGCGAGCACCGCTGGGCCTTCGTCGAGCCCTGCCTCGATCCCGAGTTTCACGCGGTCTTCCGCGCGCACTGGCCCGAGCGACGCTACTTCACGGCTCCGTTCCAGCTCTACAAGAGCTACGACAAGGGGTTCCGCTGGGTGCTGGAGAACCAGGGCCGGAGCTATTGGGACGAGCACCTGAAGCGGCTCGAGGGATCGGTGAGCGCGCCGCCGCCGCGTCCCGATTTCGCCGACGACCATCCCCTGGTGCGCGCCCTGTTCGAGTATCTGCGCGGCGACGAGAACACCGAGCGGCTGACCCGATTCACCGGGCGTCCGCAGCGCCTGCATCTCAATCGATTCCAGCTGACGCGCAGCTATCCCGGGACCTTCGTCGCCCCGCACAAGGACACGACGCAGCCGGTCGAGAACTGGATCAACGTGATCATCTTCGTCGACGGCACCGGCGGGCCGCGCTCGGGCGGTCTGGCGATCCTCGAGGACAACACGTTCGAGAAGGTCGTCTTCGAGGCCGGTTCGGTGCGCAACAGCTGCTTGATCTACGACCCGGCGGCGCCCTTCTTCCACGGCTTCGAGCCGATCGCGTTCAAAAAGTACCGGCTGATGGTGGGCGCCGAGTTCCTGTCCGAGCCGATCGAGGGAGCGGGCGCGGCGAGCGCCACCGGAGAAGCGGTTGCCGCGGCGCATTCGATCTGACCGCCTGATCGAGCTCGCCTGCGAGCTGCTGCGGTCCGCGGGGATGGCGGCGGACCACGCGCGGCGAACCGCGGCGGTCCTGGTCGAAGCCGAGCTGCTGGGACGGCCGAGTCACGGGCTCGTGCAGCTTCCCCGGTACCTCGAGGAGCTCGGCCGGGGCGCCCTGTCGGGGGTGGGGGAGCCGGAGACCCGAGTGGACGCCGGCTCGTGGTTTCTCTGGTCGGGCAACGGCCTGCCGGGACCGGCCCTGCTGAGTCGAGCCGTGGAAAGCGCGGTCGAGCGTCTGCCGGGCCAGGGGATGGTCTGCGCCTCGATTCGCGACGCCCACCACTTCGGCTGCCTCGGCGCCTACCTGCTGCCCGCCGTCGACGCCGGGGCGTTCATCCTGATCGCCTGCTGCAGTCCCAAGGGCAAGACCGTGGCGCCCTTCGGCGGCCGCACGGGGACTTTCGGCACCAGCCCGCTGGCGGTCGGCATCCCGACCGGCGGGCAGCCGATCCTGATCGATCTCGGGATGGCCTCGACCGCCTTCAACTACTGCCGGAATCTGCACCGGCAGGGCGGCCGCCTGCCCCATCCCTGGCTGCTGGACGGCGAGGGCCGGCCGACCGACGATCCGGGCGTGCTGTTCGACGGGCGGGGGGGCACGATCCTGCCGCTCGGCGGCAGCGACCTCGGCCACAAGGGCTTCGCGCTCGCCCTGATGGTGCAGGCGCTGACCAGCGCGCTCTCCGGCTACGATCGCGCCGCCGATCGCGGCCGCCACCGCCGCCAGAACGCCCTCGTGCTGCTCATGAACCCGCAGCTCTTCGGCGGCGATCGCGCGTTTCGGCGAGAGATGGACCGCGTCGCCGCCGACTGCGCCGCCTCGCCGGCCGCTCCCGGGAGCGACGGCGTGCGGCTGCCGGGAGCGCGGGCCCTGCGCCGCCGGGCCGAGCAGCTCGCCGGTGGCGTCGAGCTGCCGGAGTCGACGCTCGCCGAGATCGAGACCTGGCGCCAGCGGCTAGCCTGACCTGTTAGGCGCGGATCGGCCGCTCCCGGCGGGGTGATCGAATCACGGCCGCCAGCGCGACGTCGCGGTGGCCAGCTGGCCGCGGAGCTTCTTCAAGACCCCGGCGGCCGACAAGCGGCGCTCGCGAAAGCGGCGCGCCCAGTCGTACGCCCTCATCCCGGGTCCCAGGCGGCCGTGCTCGAAGGGGTCCTCGCCCGCCGCCACCTCTTCGGGCGTCAGGTGGTGCACCCCCCAGTGGCGGGTCGGGAGCGCCAGCGCCGGGTCGGGGCGCACGAAGTGGGGGCTCTCCGGCGGGATCGCGCCGCCCCAGCGCAGCACCCGATCCCGGACCAGGCTGACGACCGGGATCTCGAAGCTGTCCCTGACGTCGTAGTGCCCGAAGTCGACCAGCTGGGTGGTGGACGGCGCGACGCCGAACTCACGGCTGTTCTGGATGTTGATGCCCTCGAACTCGCGATAGCTCTGGCCCAGGAGGCTCTGCGCCATCCGCTCGATCTCGTGGTCCGAGTAGAGATCGACCTTCTGCCCGGCATAGGTGAAGAGGGGTTTGCCGTTCTCCTCTTCCAGGGTCATGTAGGTGGCTGGATTGCAGGAGGTGAGGCCGAAGCTGCGGAACAGCATCTCGATCTCCAGCTTGACCCGCTGCTCCTCGCTGTGGCACTCGGGCAGATCGGCCCCGCCCACGTGCCGCCGGTGGGCGCGCCGCACCTGGATGGCGGCCGGCAGCGGACCGCGGCGACGATCCAGCACGTCGAACCCGGCGTCGAGCAGAGCATACGTGGGCACGACCTCGAAGGCGCTGCCGGAGAATCGGATGATCTCCTGGATCAGCCACTCGTAGGCCAGGTCTTCGAGCGCGTCGCCCAGGTCCAGCAGGCCGTTGCCGTGGTGGCCGTGATGAGGCTCGATCCCGAGGCCGACTCCGATGCCCTTCAGGTCGAGCAGCCCGTCCGGCTCTTCAGCCCAACGGCGTCGGTCCGCTCCCCTGAGATACTGGTGATGGGCCCGGACCGCGACCACTGCCGCCCGGCCGTAGCGTGGCGGCCGGTGGCCGAGAACCCAGCCGTCGACGACCTCGATCTTCGAGTTGACCAGCTCCTGCCGCGCCTGGAACTCGGAGACCACGGCGGCGCGGGACGTCAGCCAACGGTCGATGATCCGTCGAATGGCGGCCGGGCGGCGTCGCCGTGGCAGGCGCCTGAGATGCGGGTGCGTAGCCAGCAGGAACCGGGCCCGAAGCTGCGGGAAGTCGTGCTGCAGGAGATCGTAGTCGGCGACCACCACTCGAGCGCCGCCCACCCGCCCCAGCACGTCCGTCCGGTTGTCGGAGTCGAGCTCTTCGAGGGTCCGCACGAGGGGTCCTCGAGCGAACGGTGTCGATGGCATTCCTGGCATGTATGCAGCTCCGGACAACCGGCGGCGAGGATGTTCTCCGCAAATTCGGGCGTCGACGTGCTAGAGTGAGCGAACTGTATCGCAGGAGGCGAGACAAGTTGCCGGTGGACCGACCTTGGGAGGGCGCGGCCCTGGTTGCCGGGTGCTAGACGCACTCGCTGGCGGCTCGAGCCCATGGCGCGAAACCGGGGACGCAGGGTTGGAAGCCGTGTAGAAAGGAGAAGGAGAGATGGCACGACGAGCAGCAAGAGCGGTGAGAGGCAAGAAGCCGGCGGTGCACCCGGCCGTTCAGATGGCGGCGGAAGCGGCCGAGGCCTTGATGACGGCCGAGTACAGCATGGGCGCCGAGGCCAATTCGCTGATCGGCGCGGCGGAGGTGATCGGCGTCACCGAGGACGCGCTGACGGCCGAGGCGGAGGTCACGGCCGAGCACCACCGGTCGGTCGAAGAGGTTCTGACGTCCGAGGCGGAGATCACCGCCGAGCACTTCGCCGAGGCCGAGCAGTCGCTGGCCGAGATCGGCCTGTCGAAGGAGCACGCCGCCGAAGTGGGCGCGATCCTGAGCGGCGAGGCGGCCGAGACGGCCGAGAACTTCGGCGCCGCCGAGAACTGGCAGGCCGAGGTCGAGGTGCACAGCGCGGAGTGCGCGGAGGACGCGGCCGAGACCGTCGGCGCCGAGACGGCCGAGGTGGCCGAGGTGGCCGAGGCCGAGTGGGGCGCGGAGGCCGAGGTCGCGGGCAGGCCGAAGCGGGCCAAGGCCAAGAAGGCCAAGGCCAAAGCCAGGCCCAAGAAGAAGGCGAAGGCGAAGGCCAGGCCCAAGAAGAAGGCCAAGGCGAAGGCCAAGCCCAAGAAGAAGGCCAAGGCCAAGGCGAAGCCCAAGAAGAAGGTGAAGGCCAAGGCGAAGGCGAAGGCCAGGCCGGCCCGCCGCAAGCGAGCGCGCTAGCGCGCGCAGCGCCGAGCCGCTTCGGTCACTTGGCGGTGAAGTGCCGGTGCAGGGCGGGGTCGCCGGTGAACAGGTAGAGATACCGGGCGACCACGTCCTCGAGCTCGATGCGCACGATCAGGCGCCGGTAGAGCTCGAGGTGATCGGCCAGCCGCTGGGCGGCTTGTGCCAGCTCCCCGGTCGAGGTGAACGCCAGGCCACCGAGGCCGACCACCTGCTTCAGGCCGGCGTGCCGCGGATAGAGGGCCGGCAGGCCGCTCGCCAGGGCGGCCGCCAGAGAAGGCCACTCCATCGCCTCCGGATCCGCGGCCAGATAGGCGTCGTGCTGCGCGAACAGGGCGGCTCGCTCGTCGAGCGACGGCGCCGCCACGCACCGGATCCTGCGAAAGCCGTCGTCGGGCCACCCGACGACGGTCAGCTCGAAGCGCGCGTCCCGCAGGTCGTCCAGATCGCGCAGGAACGAAGGGCCGGGTGAGGCCGAGCGCGGGTCGACCACCGTGATCAGCCGCAGGCGGCGCCCGGTCCCCGCCGACCTGCGAGCGGCCGAGCGCGACCAGCGCGGGTCCGGCGGATCGTGGGCGATCATCGGCTGGCGCGGGCGGTAGCCGAGCCGATGGCAGAGGCGCAGGGCGCCCACGGACGGCAGCACGGTGTGGGTGGCCGAGCGCTCGTTGAATCGCAGCAGGGGCTCGAGGTGCCGCCGGTCCCAGCGCGCCGGACGCAGCCGTTGAACGACCCGCAGCTCGCCGGCGGGGGCCCCGAGGCCGGGTGGCGCGCCCTCCACCTGGCCGTCGACGAGATACCAGGAGAGCCGCGGATCCGCTCCATCCCCGACGACTTCGAGTCCCCGGGCGCTCAGGCCGTCCAGCAGCAGGCCGGGGAAGCAGCCGTCTCCGGCGTGGGCGCCGCCCAGGTACGCGACCGTCGTCGGTGCCGGCCGCGCCCGCGTCGCTCCGGGGCGGCGGCCGGCGACGGCGGGGACGGCGTCCAGGTCGGCGTAGACGCGCTGGAAGAGGGGGGCGACCGCCTCCGGCCGGTACCGGGCGTCGACGCGGCGCCGATGAGCCTCGACCTCCGCCTCGGAGCGTGCCGGGCGGTCGGGAGCCGCGATCCGATCCGCGGCCTCGAGCGCGTCGTCGTACAGCGCCGAAGGCTCCAGCAGATCCGGAGCCAGACCGACCCGGGTGCTCAGCAGCGGGCAGCCCGCGGCCGCCGCTTCCAGCACCGCGTGGGGTCCGCCCTCGGTGCGGCTCGTCACCAGGTAGAGATCGAGCAGGTTGTAGAGCAGGTTGAGGGTCGTCCTCGGCAGCAGGTTCAGGGCCTGATCGTTCCCGGCCACGGCTCGGCCGACGAAGGTGTAGGGGATCCCCAGTTCGTCCAGCCGCCGGCGGATCCAGTGGCGCCGGGGACCGGCCAGCAGCACGTGGACCTCGATCCCGCGCCGCCGCACCTCCGACACCACCTCGGCGAACAGGTCGGGGCCTTTCATGCCGTTCGGCGTCACCAGGTCGGGGCTGGTGTCGCGATGGAAGTTGCCCACCAGCAGCCCGCGGCGTGGAATCCGCCACCGTCGCCGCAGCCGCTCGAGGCGCGAATCGTCTTTCGGCAGCCGGCGGAAGACCCGGGTGTCGACGGTGTAGGGCACCAGGCGGTGCCGGATCCCGAGCGACCGGAGCTGTGCGGCCGCCTGGGTGCTCTGCGCGATCCACAGCCCCACCCGATCCAGGATCCAGCCGAAGTCCGGCCGAGCGAGATAGCGGTGGGGCTCGCCCGGCATGTGGGCCAGGATGCGCTTGCCCTCCAGCGAGCGGCTCGGGATCTCCTCGAGCCGCTTCCACCAGACCGCGTGCACCGCCTCGCAGGCGTCGAGCGTCGAGAGCTCCACCACCCCTTCCAGGGCCCGCCGGGTGAGCCGGCGGTCCTCGGCGCAGGCCCAGTCGGGGCTGTCGGGGTCGCTGAGGAAGACGCGCGGAGCCACCGGGTCAGGACCTCCGGTAGCCATCCACGGCCGCGATCCAGGCTCCGGCCCGGACGCGCTTGGCGTCGAGATGGTGCATGCCGTCGGCGTTCCAGCCGCTGCCGGAGCCCTCGAGCAGCGGGCTCTGCGGCAGCTCGCGCTCGGCGTAGGCGAGCGGGTCGAGCCGCTCGATCTCGAACACCCGCAGGCGGCTGCCATAGCGGGGGACGCAGTCCTGCGCGCAGCGCAGGAGGCGTCCGCGCCACTCGATCACCGGGCCCCCGGGCCTGGCGCGGCGCGGATCGTCCTCGACGACCGGATTCCGCGGGTGTGCGGTCCACGGCCCGGTGAGCCGGGCGGAATGGAACAGACAGAGGGCATCGTGCCGGTAGGGCCGCGGGCAGGCGAAGAGCCACCAGCGGTCGCCGTGGAAGAAGACCGTCGGATCGGCCCAGGCGCCCTCGAGCAGGCGCGCCTCCCGGCGCCAACCGGTGGGAAACGAGGTGGCGCGGTAGAGGTAGACGCCTCCCAGCCCCAGGGTCTCCGGCACCATCGCGTGGCCTTCGTCCCAGGGGAAGACGTGTGGGTAGGAGAGATGACACTCCTCGGCCAGCACGCGGCCATCATAGCTCCAGCGCAGGCCGTCGTCGCTCGTCGCCAGCCCGATCTGCCCCTTGCCCGCCGAGCGGTTCTTGATCTCGAAGAAAAGCCGCCATCGGCCCTCGTCAAGCGTCAAGAAGGGATCGGCGACGAAGTCCGCCTCGAGGTCG
>JBFGLX010000044.1:0-15670 GCA_041575955.1 Thermoanaerobaculia bacterium | reverse complement strand
GTAGTAGCCGTAGTGGTCGCCGAAGGGACCCTCCGGCCGGCGCACACCGGGGGGCACCCGGCCGACCAGCGCCAGCTCGGCCTCGGCCAGGAGACGATGCTCCCCCGGGCCGCGGCAGACTCCGAGCTTGCCGCCGGCGATCAGCGATCCAAGGAGGAGCTCGGGCACGTTCTCGGGCAGGGGTGCGACCGCCGCCAGGATCAGCGCCGGAGGGCCGCCCAGAAACACCGTTGCCGGCAGCGCGATCCCGC
Organism: Thermoanaerobaculia bacterium; assembly: GCA_041575955.1. Lineage (GTDB taxonomy): Bacteria > Acidobacteriota > Thermoanaerobaculia > Multivoradales > JAHEKO01 > JAHEKO01. The sequence continues at coordinate 15,419 of JBFGLX010000044.1, read as the reverse complement.
GCGCTTCGGCTTCGGCGTAGTGGAAGCCGCCGCCCTTGCCGATCTGCCAGTGCATGCCGGTGGTGCGCCGGTCGTGCACCTGCAGGCGGTACATGCCCAGGTTGTGCCCCTTGCCGTCCGGGTGCTCGGTGTAGACCAGCGGCAGGGTCACGAACGGGCCGCCGTCCTCGGGCCAGGTGGTGAGCACCGGCAGCCGGTCGAGGCGCACGTCGCGCTCGATCACCTCGGTGACCGGGCCCGAGCGGCGCGCGCGGGTGCCGATCCGCAGCAGGTCGAGGCCGACGTCGCGCGCTCCCCAGAGCGCCGACGGCGTCGGCGGCAGCAAAGTCTCGGCGAGCTCGACCAGCCGGCGGATCAGCCGGAAGGGCCGCTCGCCGAACGCCAGCTCGGCGCGCCTCGCGGTCCCGAACAGGTTGGTCGCCAGCGGCAGGCGCGACCCGCGGACGTTGGTGAACAGGAGCGCCGGTCCGCCGGCCGCGATCACCCGGCGGTGGATCTCCGCCGCCTCGAGCCGCGGATCGACTTGGGCCGTGATCTCGACCAGGTCGCCGTCCTTGCGCAGCCGGTCGATGAAGTCGCGCAGGTTGCTGAACGCCGTCTCTGCCAAAGCGACGCCAGTCTACTTCGCTCCCTCCGGCTCGGCGCGCCTCCCCTCCCAGGGTAGAGTAGCCGCGATGACCCCATCGGGCTCGGACCAGGACCGCTTCCGGCGCGCCTTCCTGCTGCTGCTGGTGATCGCGATCTCGGCGATCTTCTTCGCCATGATCCGCCAGTTCCTGATGGCGCTCTTCCTCGCCGCCATCTTCAGCGGCCTCGCCTATCCGCTCTACAAGCGGATCCTCGGGGCCACCAGGGGGCGCGCCGGGCTCGCCTCGATCCTGACCATCCTGGCGCTCCTGCTCGTCGTCGTGGGGCCGCTGTCGACGCTGCTCGGCATCGTCACCAACCAGGCGCTCGAGGTGAGCCAGGTGGTCGGGCCGTGGGTCCAGGAGCAGCTCAAGAATCCCGATGAGATCAAGGATCTGCTCCCCGACTGGTTCCCGTTCATCGACCGGTTCGAGCCCTACCGGAGCCAGATCATCGAGCGCCTGGGCGAGAGCGCCGGCAAGGTCGGCTCGTTCCTGTTCGCGAGCCTGTCGGCGGCGACCAAGGGCACCGTGGCGTTCCTCTTCTACCTGGTCATCCTGCTCTACGCGATGTTTTTCTTCTTGAAGGACGGCCGCAAGCTGCTCGACCGGATCCTCTTCTACACGCCGCTCTCGATCGAGGACAAGGAACGGATGCTCGACCGCTTCGTCTCGGTCACCCGCGCGACGCTCAAGGGCACCCTGGCGATCGGTCTGCTGCAAGGCGCGCTCGCCGGCATCGCGTTCGCGGTGGCGGGGATCAAGGGCGCCGCGTTCTGGGGGACGATCATGGCGGTGCTGTCGATCATCCCGGGCATCGGCGCGGCGCTGGTCTGGGTGCCGGCCGTTGTCTACCTGCTGATCAAGGGCTCGATCGGCTGGGCGATCTTCGTCGCGGTCTGGTGCGCCGGCGTCGTCGGCTCGGCCGACAACGTCCTGCGCCCGCGCCTGGTCGGCAAGGACACCAAGATGCCCGATCTGCTGATCCTGCTGAGCACGCTCGGCGGCATCTTCCTGTTCGGCGCGGTCGGCTTCATCATCGGCCCGATCGTCGCGGCGCTGTTCATCACCGTCTGGGACATCTACGGCGCCGCCTTCCGCGACGTGCTGCACGAGCGTGACCGCTCGATGCTCGAGGCGGACTAGCGGATCAAGGGGACCGCTTCCTCGGCTGGCCAGGAGACGTACCGCTCGTCGACTAAGATAGCGCGACACTCGGAGTCAAAGGAGGCTCGAGATGGGTACGACCTCGAAGATCTTCGTCCTCGCCGGGCTGGTGAACATCGTCGGCACGCTCGCCTTTTCCGCCGGCTTCACCAACCACTACCTGACCGACCTCTACCCCGAGGTCTTTTCCTGGATGGGCCTGATCGCCGTCATGCTCTGGGGCGCCGCGTACATCGCGGTGTCGAAGAGCTACCGCCAGGTGCCCGCCCTGGTCGCGGTCTTCGCGGTCGAGAAGCTCGTCTACTTCGGCACCTGGCTCCTCTGGCTCGGCGCCAAGCCGGCGTCGTTCCAGCAGATCTTCGACACCTCGCTCACCACCGGCGCGTTCTACGCCTCCTACGGCCTGATCGATCTGGCTTTCGGGGTTTTCTTCGCCTGGGTGTACTTCAGGGTCAAGAAAGCCCCGGGAGCCTGAAGGCAGGCCCTCACTGCGCCGGGGCTCACGGCCGCGCCGCGAATCCTCCGTCCAGCCCCGCCAGCCCCCTCTCCAGCCACTCGGCGGGCAGGCCGAAGTAGTGGTCCGCGCCGGGGATCTGGAGATAGGTCACGTTCTCGAAGCCGCGCGCGCGCATGCGCTTGTGGATCTGCTTGGTCTGCGAGCGGTTGAAATCGCGGTCGCCGGTCAGCAGCACGAAGCGCGATCCGGACCGGAGGCGCTCGAGGACGCTCTCGGGGGGCGCCGCGAACCTCGCCGGCCAGAGTGAGCCCGGGCGGTCGGGGACCGGCAGCGGCTCGAACCAGTCGCAGCCGTAGACGAAGAATCCGCCGCTGAAGACCTCGGGGTAGAGCATGGCGAGCTGGCTGGCGATGCGGCCGCCTCCCGAGTAGCCGGCGACGTAGATCCGCCGCGGGTCGATCGCGTAGAGCTTGCGCGCGTTGTGCACCGCGTCGAGCGCGAGGCCGACGCGGTACCACCCCCAGCGGCCGTTGCCCGCATCGTGGGCGCCGATCCAGATCAGCTGGTGCTCGGCCAGGACGCGCTCGAACTCGGGATTGCGGAAGCCGCCGTACGGCGTCGGGCTGATCCAGACGAGGAGCCCGTGCGGCCGGTCCTCGGCGTGGCTCTCGGGGACGAAGAGCTCGAACGACTCGCTCGCCAGATCGTAGACCCCGCCGGCCGGGTCGGTGGCGCGCAGCTCGGCGCCGGACAGCTCGAAGCGCTCGAGATAGGTCTCGACGCCGCTCAGCGGGCTGCGCGTCGACAATACCGTCCGGAAGCGGCCGCTGCGGCCGGCGACGGCCTCGATCGACGGGGTGAACGGCGAGCCCTCGCCGGTCGGCGGAGGCGCGGTCCCGACGGCCGGCTCGATGCCGGCCACGCCACCCTCCTTCCCGGTTTCGACCGCCGCGCGGGCCGCTTCCTCCAGGAGCTCGGGGGCCTCGTCCAGCCGATCGGCGCTCGCCAACAGGTTCAGGAAGAGCTGCCGGAGCTCGGCGTCGTCCGGCGCGATTCCGATCGCCTGCTGGAGGGCCTCGATCGACCGCTCGATCTCCCCTTCCAGAAAGTAGGTGCGGGCGATCGCCTGCAGCACTTGCGGCCGCTCCTCGCGCGGCAGGGCCCCGAGCGCCTTCTCGTACTCGGCCCGGGCGGCGCCCGGCCGGCTCTGCTCGAGCAGCGCGTTGCCCTTCTCGAGCCAGCGCACGATCGTGGACCGGTTCTCGGCGAACGACGGCGAGGTCTCTTCGAGCGATCGCAGCTCGACGTCGACCGTGGTCTCGGGCCGCGCCGCCGGGACCTGGAACCAGCCTCTGGCCGGGTAGTAGCCGCGGGCGGTGACCTCGAGCTGCCAGCGCCCGGGCTCGAGGCCGAGGAGCCGCCAGCGGCCCTGGCCATCGGTGGCCGTCTCGAAGATCGCCTCGCCGCGGGCTTCCGACGGCCAGACGCGGACGGTCGCGCCGGTGATCGGCCGGTCGTCCGGTCCCGTGACCGCACCGCCGACCCACCCCGGAGGGGGCTGGGCGGGGGCGAGCGAGCCGGTCGACCCCACCAGTGCCAGGAGCACCAGCACCGTCGCGGGCGCGGCCGTCGCTCGAGCGGTCAAGGCCCGGCCTCAGCGAACGACACTCGCGAGCACCGGCCGCCCCTGGGCGAGCGCCTGGTGCATGCGCCGGTGCAGGAAGAACACCTGCGCGCGGCTGATCTTCGAGCCGGGCCCCTTGCGCTCGACCTTGTCGAGGGTCGCCCAGGCCAGCTCCACCGGCAGCGCCGTGAACGCCACGATGCCGTTCGGGCCGCCGGCGCGCTGGATGGCCAGGCAGTACTCCGCGGCGGCCTCGAGGTCGGTGCGGGCGAGCTCGAAGACCTCGTCGCGCTCGACCCCTCGGGGCAGATAGTTGCGGCCCTCGGTGGCGTCGGTCGCCGAGTCCTTGAGGATGTTCACCAGCTGCAGCCCCTCGCCGAAAAGGGCGGCGCGCTCGCGCAGGTAGTCGAGGATCGGCTCCAGATTCTGCCGGCCGAGAACGAACAGCTCGGTGAGCATCTCGCCGACGATTCCGGCCACCGCGTAGCAGTAGTCGCGCAGCCGGTCGAGACCTTCGAGCTGCAGCACGCCGCGCTCGTCGGTGTGCTCGACGAAGCCGGCCATCAGCTCGCTGGTTCGGATGGTGTGGTGAGCGATCGCGCGCTGGGCCTGGGGTGCCAGCCCGAGCAGCGCTCCGATCACCTCCGGCGTCCGTTCGATCAGCTCCATGTAGCCCTCGTGCTCGATCGGCGGCTCGGCGATCCACCCGGCCGCCAGCTCGCGCGCCCACCGCTCGCTCGGCGTCCGCAGCAGCTCGGCGAACTCGGCCAGGGCCTGAAGACGCTTGGGCTTGCGCCAGAGCACGGTGGCGTCCTCGAAGGTATCCGCGATCCGGAAGAGCAGATAGGCGATCGTGACCTCGCGCTCGGTCGGCGCCGGCAGCTCGGGGATCGAGAGCGCGAAGGTGCGGCTGGTCTTGACCAGCAGATCTTGAAGGAGCTCGCGGTCGTCGGGGGCCGGCTGCGGGAGGGGACTCTCTTCGATGGTCATCTGCCCACGCGCATCCTAGCAGGAGCGCCGACCGGCTCCACGGTGGGCAAGCCCCGCTCCTACGGTCGGACCCAGGTCCCCGGGACCTGCTCGCCCGCGACCGCTTGCCCGAGCCGTCCGGCCTCGAGCCCGTTGCCGACCCAGGAGGCGACGCCGCGCCGGGCCAGCTCGAGGGCGGCGTCCAGCCGGTGGCGCATGCCGCCGGTGACGTCCACCCCGGCGGCGCCGGAAACCTGCTCCAGCACCGCGTCGGCCTCGGCCGGCCGGATCTCGGCGATGGTCTCGCCCCGCGCGTCGTAGACGCCATCGGTCTCGCCCAGCCAGTAGACCCGCTCGACCGCCCGGCCGCGCTCCTGGAGCGCCGTGACCAGTGCCCTGAACAGCGTCTCGGTCGAGCAGATCGAGCAGCCCCGCTCGCGGTCCATGACCACGTCGCCGTAGACCACCGGCAGGAGGCCCAGGTCGAGCGCCCGGCGCAACGGCTCGATGCCCAGGCCGGCCGGCTCGCCGGCGACCGCGACCAGCGCGCTGGACGGCGCGAACGAGTACGGCAGCTCGCCGGCGCCGCGCAGGGCTCCGGTCACCAGCCGGTGAAGGCGCGCGGCCTCGTCGGCGGTCGCCGCCAGGCCCGGCAGCTGGGCGGCCGAGCCGATGCCCTCGTGGATCCGGTGGCGCAGGGCCTCGACGTGTCCGAACGAGCCGCTGCCGTGGCCGACGATCCACGCCCCGCCCGCCGTCCGGCGCAGCTCGGCGATCTCCCCTGCCAGCCGCTCGATGACGTCGAGGCGCGCGTGCTTCTCGCGCCGCTTGTCGGTGATCAGGCTGCCGCCGAGCTTGACCAGGGAGATCGCGGCCATCAGAAGAGGTGCTCGTCCTCGAGGGTCGGCGGACCGCCGACGCCGTCCCGGATGACGTAGCGCACGTGATCGAGGGTCTCGACCGTGGCGGCGACCGCGGCCTCGTCGTCGGGGCCGCAGATCAGGTGCACGTTGGGTCCGGCGTCGATGGTGCAGTAGACCTCGACGCCGTCGGCGCGCAGCCGGCGGGCGGCTTCGAGAACCGCGAGCGTGCCCGCCTGCCAGTAGAAGATCGGCGGCCGCGACGACATCGCCACCAGGTGGAGCTCGATCGCGTCCTCCTCGATCGCCGGCCCGAGCAGCCCGAGGTCGCGGGCCGCGATGGCGCGGCGCACGACCTCCAGCCGGCCGGGCAGGTCCCGCTGCCGGCGCTCGTAGTAGGGGCTGGTCGGCGCCGCCCGGTGTCCGGCCCGGGACGAGACGCTCTTGGGCGTCGGATCGACGATCGCGATGACGTTGCACAGCTGCCAGTACTCGGGTGGCGCCAGCTGAACGCCATGGCCGGCGTCGTCGCTCGGGCCCGCCGGCCATTCGACGTAGCCGCCGAAGACCGAGCGCGCCGCCGAGCCCGAGCCGCTCAAGCGCGCCAGCACCGACATTTCGCGCGGCTCGACCTGGCGCCCGAGGGCGCCGACCACCGCCACGGTCAGGGCGGTGAAGCCGGCGGCCGACGAGGCCAGCCCGGCGCCCGTGGGGAAGCTGTTGTGGGCCGCGATGCGCATGCTTACCGCTTCGCCGGCCCACTCGCACAGCCTCTCGACCTGCGCCTCGACTCCACGGGCGAAGGCCTCGGGCGCCGGCGCCAGCTCGCCGCCGTCGCCGCGCAGGAGGACCTCGGTCGGCCGGTCGCCGGCCAGCAGCTCCGCCGTGCACAGCGACCGGCAGGATCGCAGGGTCATCGAGATCGAGGGGTTGACCGGCAGCACCAGCGCTTCGTCGCGAATGCCCCAGTACTTGATGAAGGCGATGTTGGCGGCCGCGGCCGCCGTCGCCTTGCCTCCGCGGGACCCGGCGCTCACGTCGGCCGCACCTCGAGCTCGAGCCCGGGCGCACCCAGGCGAACCGGATAGGCGGTGTAGGGCGCGAACGCCGCCGGCAGCCCGCCGGAGCCGTCCGTCATCACCAGCAGCGATCCGGCGCCGGCGTCGGACAGCCCTCCGGCGCCCGAAACCTTGGCGGCCACGCCCTCCTGGCGGGCGAGCTCGATCGCGCGCCGCACCGACGGCGGCACGACGCCGATCTCCTCGAGGCAGCTTTCGTAGTCTTCCATCAGCTCCGCCAGATGCCGCCAGTCGGGGCTCTCCTCCGACAGCGACCGGGCAAAGGAGACCACGTCGGCGGCCATCCTGTCGAGCAGGCGCTCGAACGACGCCGGATCGCGATCGCGCCGGTCGCGCACCGTGGCCACGACCTCACCGGTGCTCTGGGCCGGCGTGCCGGTGTGGACGACCGTGAAGCGCTCGAGGGTCGCGGCCGCGACCTCGACCGGCTCGACCGCCAGGCCGCCGCGCGGCTCGCGGGTCACCTTCAGCACGCCGCCGCGCAGCACCGTGTTGTGATCGACGCCCGAGGGCGTCCCGTGCTGGCGGCGCTCCACCTCGAGCGCCAGCCGGTCGAGAGTCGAAACGTCCGGCTCCGCGCCGAGGGCCGTCAGACAGGCCGCGAGGATGCCCACCGCGACCGCCGCCGAGCTGCCGAACCCGGAGCCGACGGGCAGGTCGGAGCGGATCTCCAGGGCCAGGGGCGGCAGGCGATCCGACCCCACCTCGCCCGCGGCCTCGCCGAGCGCGATCCGCACCAGGTGCGCCGGATCGCCGCTCGAGACGGCGCGGAAGCGCTCGGCGGAGGGGCGTTCGGCATAGCGCTGCCAGGCCGCGCGCGCCCGGAGCGCGTAGGCGGCCAGCTCCGGCCATCCGGCGCCGGCGCGAACCCCGAGGCCGGGAAGATCGAGGATCACGCCGGCGTCGCCGCTCGCCGCGGCGCCGACGGTGGCCTTCACCGTGGCCCGCAGCCCGACCGCCGCGACCAGCGCCGGCCGGCCGTAGACGGCGGCGTGCTCGCCCATCAGGATCAGCTTGCCGGGGACCGAAGCGACGACGCACCGCATCTACGAGCACCCACTCGAGTCTCCACGAGGCGAGTGCCGTGGGCGGCGTCCCTCTCTCACCCCGATGGGGAGCGGGTCTTCCCCCGCCCCAACCGCTCGTGCGCGCTCGCCAGATCGCCCGAGGTGAAGGCCGCCATCAGCGAGATCTCGCCCGCCAGGACGGTGGCGCCGAGAATCTCCGCCAGGCGCATCGACGCCCAGCCCGGGTCGTCGCTGCGCGGCGTGATGCCGAGCACCGCGAGCGCCTCGCGCTGGGTCTCGAGCGCGGTGCCGCCGCCGACCGCCCCGAGCGGCAGGTCGGGCATGAAGACCGAGACGTAGATCCCTTCGGGGCCGCGCGCCTCGACGCAGGTCACCCCCATCGCCCCCTCGGCCACCTGCGCCAGGTCCTGGCCGGTGGCGATGAAGAACGCCGCCAGCACGTTGGCGTAGTGAGCGTTGAACCCCATCGCGCCGGCGGCGATCGAGCCCAGCATGTTCTTGCGGTACTGGACCTCGATCATCGAGGCGGCGTCGCTCTTCAGGCAGTGCCGCAGGGTGTTGCCGTCGAGGACCGCCTCGGCGAAGACCCGCTTGCCGCGGCCTTCGAGGAAGTTGACCGCCGACGGCTTCTTGTCGACGCAGAAGTTGCCCGACAGCGCGACGCAGGTGACGCCGGTCTCGGGCTCGATCAGCTGCCGCACCACCCGGTCGCAGGCGATGGTCGCCATGTTCATGCCCATGGCGTCGCCGGACGAGAATGCGAACCGCAGGTAGACCGTCGAGCCGATCGTCTGCGGCCGGATGCCCTGGAGCTTCAGGTACCGGCTGGTGCCTTCGACGACCGCCCGGATCTCCGCTTCGTGCTCGGCCACCCAGGCGACGAAGCGGCGGGTCTCCTCGATGCCGCTGGTGCGGAACACCGGCGCCCGGGTCATGCCGACGTCGTCCACCCGCACCACCGCCCCGCCGGCCTCGCGCAGCGCGCGGCCGCCACGGCTGATGCTGGCGATGAGCGCCCCTTCGGTGGTCGCCAGCGGCACGTAGATGTCCTCGTCCGCGTCCACGTGCTCGCCGCGCACCTTGATCGGGCCGGTGATCCCCATCGGGATCTGCGCGACGCCCATGAAGTTCTCGCAGTGGCGGCTCGAGGCGCGCGCGGCGTCGAGCGAGAAGTAGCCGATGTGCTCGAGCGAGGTGTCCTTCATCCGGGCCAGCGTCCGGCGGCGGACCGTCGCCGCATCCTCGGCGGACAAGGCCTTGAGCTCGTGAAAACGCCGGCGCCCGGCGACCAGGTCGTCGACCAGGGCGTCCAGGTTGTCGGTCTTGCCTTGTATCGGATCCATGGCGTCACCCTCTGGCCACGCGTCGGCGCAGCTCGACCCGCTGCAGGGCCGGCACGTCGATCGCTCCGGAGCAGAACATCGCGATCTTCAGCTCGCGCACGGTGCGGCGGCACTTCTCCACCGTCAGCTCGGCGCTCTGATTGGCGGTCTCGAGGAACGGCTGCGCCATACCGGCGAGATCGGCGCCCAGCGCGATCGCCTTGGCGACGTCGACGCCGTTACGGACGCCGCCGCTGCCGATCACCGTCAGGCCGCCGATCTCGCGCAGCTCGCGGATCGATCGGGGGGTCGCCACCCCCCAGTCGGCGAACAGCTCGCCGATGTCGACGTCGGAGGCGCGGCGCGCCTCGATTCGCGCCCAGCTGGTGCCGCCGAGGCCGGCGGTGTCGATGATCTCGATGCCGACCTCCTTGAGGCGCCGCGCGGTGGCGCCGCCGATGCCGCAGCCGATCTCCTTGGCGATCACCGGCACCTCGAGCTCGGCGGCGATCGCGCCCATCTGCTCGAACAGGTCGCGGAAGTCGCACTGCCCTTCCGGCTGGATCGCCTCCTGGAGCGGATTGAGATGGAACACCAGCGCGTCGGCGTCGATCATCTCCACCGCCGCCCGGCACTGGTCGATGCCGAAGCCGTAGTTGAGCTGCACCGCTCCCAGGTTGGCGAGCAGCGGCGCCGTCGGCGCGACCTCGCGCACCTGGAAGCTCGGCACCATCGACGGGTCCTCGATCGCCTTCCTCTGCGAGCCGACGCCGATCGCGATCCCGCACTCCTCGGCGGCCGCCGCCAGGTTCCGGTTGATGCGGGTGGCGTTCTCGGTGCCGCCGGTCATGCACGAGATCAGCAGCGGCGCCCGCAGGCGCTTGCCCAGAAACTCCACCGAGACGTCGATCTCCGCGAGGTCGACCTCGGGCAGCGCCAGGTGATCGAAGTAGTACTCCTCGAAGAAGTTGGCGCGCAGCTGGATCCGCTCGTCGAGCGCCAGGTCGATGTGCTCGGCCTTGCGGTCGCGTTCCACCGGCTCCGCCGCCTCGGGTGCTTCCAGGGTGCTCATTGATTGCGCCTTCTCAGGTAGTCGACCACGCCCGCCAGGAACCGCTTGCCGTCGTCCTCGAGCGGCAGGCCGTCGAGAATTCCGGCGGCCTCGAGGTGGCGGGACTCGACCATCGCCACCACCCGCTGCTCGGCGCCCGACCGCCGGATGATATCGGTTGCGCGCTCGATCTCGGCCGGCCCGAGCTCGGCGTTACCGAGCGCCGCCCTGAGCTCCGCGGCGTCCGCCGCGGAGGCGTGGGTCAGGGCGTAGTGGACCAGCAGGGTGTACTTGCCTTCGACCAGGTCGCCGCCCACCGGCTTGCCGATCGTGGCCAGGTCGCCGAACATGCCCAGCAGATCGTCGTGCAGCTGGAACGCCTCGCCGACCAGCAGCCCGAACTGCGACAGCGTCTCGAGCACCGAATCCGGGGCCCCGGCGAGGAGGGCGCCGAGCTGGATTGGCCGCTCGACGCTGTAGCGCCCCGACTTCATCCGCAGGACCTGCAGCAGGTCCCGTTCCGAGAGGTTCCGGCGCTGCCCGGCCGTGAACTCCAGATACTGCCCGGTGATCACCTCCTGGCACATGGTCGCGAAGCAGCCTCGCAGCCGGCTCGATTGCCGCGCCGGCAGGCGCCCGTCGCCGATGATCGCCGCGCTGAACAGCTCCTCGGCGTAGCAGTGAGCGAGATCGCCGAGCAGGATCGCCACCGACTCGCCGTGGTGGTCGGCGTCCCCCCGCCAGCCGCGCTCGCGATGCTCGTCCCGGAAGACCAGATGGGCGGTGGGCTGGCCGCGGCGGGTCTGCGCGCGGTCCATGATGTCGTCGTGGATCAGCAGATAGGTGTGGAGCAGCTCGACCGCCAGCGCCGCCGGCATCACCGCCTCGTGCGAGCCGCCGCCGCAAGCCCGGTAGGCATAGTAGAGCAGCGCCGGCCGCAGCCGCTTGCCGCCGCGCAGCACGTACTGGTCGAGCTTGGCGGTGAGCTCGGCCGTCTCGGCGACCTCCGCCGCCAGCTCCTCGCGCTTGCCGGCCAGCCAGGAGCCCAGCTCCCGCTCGAGGCCGCCCCGGAACTCGCTCAGCTGATCCTCGAAGGAGCCCGGGACGGCGCCGTCAGCGGGGCGTGCTCGCGCGCGACTCTCTTCGACCGTCATGGCTTCCCAACGCAGGGCATCTTATCGCGCTGCTGCTCGTCGGACCCGGCCACGGCTTCGGGCTCGACGTCGCCCCCGGCGGCTCCGGGACGCGCCAGGGTGAGCGGCACCAGCGCCTGGTCGAAGCGCAGCGCCCCGCCCCCGACGAAGCGCTCGTCGTCGGTGAGCAGGAAGCCGAGGGTCGCCTCCCGCAGGAGCGCGCCGTGGGTCCAGCGCACCGTCGAGCCGCTGGCGCGGGCCAGGTACTCGGTCGTCGCGAGGCCGTACATGAAGCCCGGCTCGAGCGAGCAGAGCACCGAGGCCGGATTGTCGACCAGCTCGAACGCCTTGGCGATCCGGTAGAGCGCGTCCGGATAGCGATGTCCGGCGGTCGCCTCGAGCCAGCGGCCGTCGGCGGCGAAGTCGCCGCTCTCGCCGCTGCCGAGCTCGTCGGCCACGGAACGGTAGCCGAGCGGGTCTCCCGACTCGGCGACGTATCTCCAGACGGTCTCCTGCCGCCCCGGGCGGTGCTCGATCCGCGCCCGGCCGTCGCGGTCTTCCACCACCAGGCCCGCCGGCGTCCGGTAGGCGCACAGGTCGACGCCCTCGGCCCGCACCAGCGCCGTGCTCACCGCCGGCGCGCGGTCGGGCTCGGCGTAGGCCTCGAAGCTCGAGACCAGGCCGAACGGGATCAGCACCAGGTCGTCGGGGCGTCGCAGGCGCCGGACCAGCCGGAGGCCCGCCCCCTTCGCCGCCCGGCGCACCGCGGGCAGCGCGTTGACCAGCCGGGTGCCGTCGCCGGCGACTCCGTGATCGGAGAAGATCACGGTGCGGAACGCGGTCTCCGGGTGCCGGCGCCGGGCCTCCGCGAGGGCGGCGTCGAGCCGCACGAGGACCCGCTTCAGCTCCGCGGGCCCCTTCATGTGGGCTGCCAGGTCGGTGGTCTCGAGGTAGACGAAGTAGGGGTCCTTGTCCGACCTGAAGAACGCCGCCACCGCCTTCTCGATCCGCGAGCCGCTGGCCGCCAGTGGCCGCAGCCCGCTCAGCGCGCTGCGCACCACCCCCTTGCGGCTCCAGTCGAAGAAGTCGCGCCAGGCGAAATCGATCTTGAAGAAGCTGATCGCTCCGCCGCCGCGCACCTTGCGCCGCTCCCAGTCGAAGAACCTGGCCTCGTAGCCGGGCGAGCGCGACAAGTCGAAAGGCTCGAGCAGGCCGACCATCGCCACGCTGGTGGACGAAGGGAAGGTGCTGATCACCGGCAGGGGCGGCTGGAAGCCGGCGAACAGCTCGCCGTCCTCGGCCCCGGAGTCGATCAGCTCTTGGATGGTGGCGAACGGCACCGCGTCGAGGATGATGACCAGCGTGCGCGTGCCGCCGGCCCCGGCGCCGCCGGCCGTGGACGGCAGGAGAGCGCAGATCAGCAGCGCGCCGATCAGCGGTGCGCGGCGGGCGCGCGTCCTCAGCACCCGAGCAGCCCCTCCGTCGCGTCGGCCAGGGCCGTGGCGGACTCGTCGACGCGCCGGCGCAGTCGATCCAGCTCGCCGATCAGCTTCGGGCGGAGCAGCGCCCGTGCCGCTACCCGCGCGCGCGAGACGCTGCCGTCCGCGCGCCGGAAGCGGTTGAAATCGAGCGGCAGCTCTTCGTCCAGCGCGTCGCTGACCGACCTCAGCACCAGCCAGGGCAGGCCGCGGCCGGCGGCCGCGGCCGCCCACGCCGCCGACTCGAGATCGATCACCGCGCACTCCTCGAGCTGGAGCCGGACGGCCAGCCGGCGCTTGTCCGCCGGCCGATGGGCTATGTCGTTCACCGTCACCACCGTACCACCGCGCAGACCCTCCATCCGCGCCAGCCGCTCGCTCCACTCCCACTCCGGCGGCTCGAGGATCGCGGCGCCGGCCGACACGACCCGACGGCTCGCCACCAGGTCGCCGGCCGCGAGGTCGGCGGTCAGGCCACCGGCGACCCCGATTCCGAGCAGCGCCTCGAGCCGTACTTCGGACAGCAGCCGCTCGAGCGCGGCCGCGGCGAGGCGGACGCCCTCGCCGGCGACCGCCAGGCATACCTGCCGCCCGCACAGCTCGCCGTGGCGGACGGCCAGGCCACGAACGCGGGCGCGCCGCGGCCGCGCCAGCCGCCGCGCCAGCGGCGCCAGCTCCTCGGCCATGGCCGAGACGATCGCCACGGCGCCGCGCGCGCTCACCCGCCGGCGGCCCCCTTGACGTAGCCGTTGTCCTGGAACCAGGCGACCGCGCGCCGCAGCGCGTCCTCGATCGGAGTCTGCGGCAGGCCGAGCTCGCGCACCGCTTTCGAGGCGTCGAAGTACATCTTGTGTCGGGACAGGCGGACGGCGTCGAGCGGCACCCGCGGCTCGCCGCCGCTCAGGCGCGCCCAACCGGTGTCGAGCGCCGCGAAGACGAGCGGAATCCAGTGCGGCAGCCTGACCCGCGGCGCCGGCAGGCCGGTGATCCGCGCCAGCATCCGGAAGATCTCCTCGAGGCTCAGGTTGCGGTGGCCGAGGATGTACTTCTCGCCCGGCCGACCGCGCTCGGCCGCGCGCAGATGGCCGATCGCGACGTCGCGGACGTCGATCCAGTTGAGGCCGGTGTCGACGAACGCCGGGGTCTTGCGGTTCAGGAAATCGAGGACGACGCGGCCGGTGGCGGTGGGCTTGACGTCGCGGTCCCCGATCGGCGTCGATGGGTTGACGATCACCACCGGCAGGCCGCGCCCGGCCCACTCCTCGGCCACCCGCTCGGCCAGATACTTGCTCCGCTTGTAGTGGCCGAGCATGTCGTCGAGCGACACGGGCGTGGTCTCGTCCGCGGGCGCGCCGTCGGGCCTCAGTCCGAGCGCGCCGACCGAGCTGGTGTAGACCACCCGGCGGACGCCGGCCTGGTGGCACGCGCGCAGCACGTTGCGCGTCCCGTCGACGTTCGAGGCGTACATTTCGCTCGGATCGCGGACGAACAGCCGGTAGTCGGCGGCGCAGTGGAAGACCGTGTCGCACCCCTCGACGGCGCGCGCGACCGAGCCCGGATCGCGCAGATCGCCGACGACCAGGGCGCGCTCGTCGAGACCCTCCAGGTTGCGCCGCGGGCTCGAGGCGCGCACCAGGCAGCGCGGCTCGGCGCCGTGCTCGGCCAGCACGGCGCGCAGGTGGCTGCCGACGAACCCGGAGGCGCCGGTGAGGAAGGCCTTCATCGGCTCGGCTCGCAGCCGCGATCAGCCGAGCAGGTTCCAGGCCGCCATGCGCACCAGGTCCTTCGGCTTGCCGGGCAGCTCGCGCACCACCGACGCCTCGAACCCCGAGTGCATGGCGCAGTTCTGACAGAGCCGATCCTGACGCGACTCCCAGTAGTCCCAGTCGGTGCCCTCCCAGAACTCCTGCCAGTCCCAGGTATGGGTCTTGCCGATCAGGTAGCAGGGCGCCTTCCAGCCGAGCGGCGTGAAGGTCACCGTGCTCCAGGGCGAGCACTTGTAGTCGCGCATGCCGGCGGCGAACTCGAGAAACATCGGCGTCGACGTGAGCCGGAAGCGCTTCTGGAAGCCGAGCACCTTCTTGAACTTCTGCTCGATCTCCTTGCGGGTCGGGAAGATGTCGAGATCGACCGACTCGTAGTGGTAGCCGGGCGACAGGAGCATGCCGTCGATGCCGAGCTCGGTGAGCAGCTTGCACAGCTCCTCGACCTCGTCGATGTCGGTCTCCTTGAAGACGGTCGTGTTGGTGATCGTGTGATAGCCGCGCCGCTTCGCCTCCACGATCATCTCGATCGCCTTGTCGAACACGCCGTCGCGGGCGCAGACGTAGTCGTGCGTCTTGCGGAGACCGTCCAGATGCACGTTGATCGTCAGCCGTCTGTGCGGCTCGATGACGTCGAAGACGGTGTCGTCGAGCAGCAGCGCGTTGGTACACAGGTAGATGTGCCGCCGGCGCTCGATGATGCCCTCGATCAGCTGCTTGAGCTCCGGATAGACCGTCGGCTCGCCGCCGCAGATCGAGACGACCGGCGCCGCGCACTCGTCGACCGCTCGCAGACAGGCGTCGAGCGGCAGCCGGTCCTTGAGCTTGCCGGTGTGGCGCTCGGTCGCGCAGCCGATGCACG
>JBFGLX010000043.1:0-15862 GCA_041575955.1 Thermoanaerobaculia bacterium | reverse complement strand
CGAAGCTCGAGGCCTTCAAGGGCGAGCAGATGTTCACCGGCGCCATCCTCGATCTGGCCGAGAACCGCAAGCCGAAGATCCTGTTCACCTCGGGTCACGGCGAGCTGGTCCTCGACGAAACCTCGGCGCGCGGCCTGAGCCGGGCCCGCGACCTGCTCGGCCGCGACAACTTCGAGATCGAGAGCTGGGCCTCGCTCGGCCAGGCGCGCGTGCCCGCCGGCACCGACCTGGTGGTGATCGCCGGCCCCACGAGCAGCTTCGTGGAGCCGGAAGCTGCGGTGCTCGGCGCCTACCTCGAGGGCGGCGGCCGCCTGCTGGTGCTCGCCGACCCGATCCTCGGCGCCACCGGGTCGCTTTCCGGCACCGGTCTCGAGGAGCTGATGGGCGAGTACGGCGTCCGGCTCGGCGACGACCTGGTCGTCGACCCCGCGAATCCGCTGCCGTTCTACGGCGCCGAGACCTTCTTCGTCAGCGCCTACGGCAGCCATCCGATCACCCGCACGCTCGACGAGACCCAGCTGCCGGTGATCTTTCCGCTCGCCCGCTCGGTGAGCGCCACCGACGTGCCTGACGGGGTGTCGGCGACCGAGCTGCTGCGCACCAGCGCCGAGGGCTGGGGCGAGACCGACATGGTCAACCTGGGCGCGGTCGAGCAGGGCGACGGCGACCTGGCCGGCCCGGTTCCGCTCGGCGTCGCGATCGAGGTCGCGGCCGCGGAGGCAGGCGACGACCAGCCGGCCGATTCGGGCGCGGGCGCCGGCGCGGAGGGCGAGGCCGAGGGCGACGAGGCCGGCGAGCGGCCCGCCACCGACGAGCCGCCCGCGCAACCGGCCCGGATGGTCGTCTTCGGCGACTCGGACTTCGCTACCAACGGCCAGCTCGCCAACGTCGGCAATGCCGAGCTGCTGGCCAACACGATGAACTGGCTGGTGGCGCGCGAGACGCTGCTCGGCATTCCGCCCAAGGAGCCCGAGCAGGTGCGCCTGAGCCTGACGCAGGGGCAGCTGCGCGGTCTCAACTGGCTCATTCTCGGTATTCTGCCGGCCCTTTCGATCGCCCTCGGCATCGCGGTCTACTTTCGCCGCAGGAGGTAGCGTTGCGACCCAAGACGCTGCTCGCGCTGTTCCTGCTGGTCGCCGCGCTCGGCGCCTTCATCTGGTTCGTCGAGCGCGACCTGCCCGGAACCGACGAGCGAGCTCAACTCGAGAAGCGCGTCGTGGCGGTCGAGCCGGAGGAGATCACCGAGCTGATCATCGAGCGGCCGGGCGCGCGCGCCCACCTGGTCCGGCCGGCCGCCGACGCGGCCCCGGCGGCGGGCTCGGAGGCGGGCGCGGACGAGGACGACCCGGCGCGCGTCAAGCGCGAGTGGCGGCTGCTCGAGCCCCACGACACGCGCGCCGACACCGCCGCCGCCGATCGGCTCGCCAGCAGCCTGTCGACGCTCGAGAAGCAGCGGACGCTCGACGACGCCGATCCTGAGGCGGTGGGTCTCGACCAGCCGCGCGCGACGGTGACGGTGAAGACCGCCGATTCGGAGACCACCCTGCGGGTGGGTGCCGAGATTCCGGCGTCGTCCAACATGATCGTGGCCGCCGGCGACCAGACCTTCGTGGTCGCTGACTCGATCTGGTCGACGCTGGCCACCGAGCCCGGCGAGTGGCGCAGCCGCGAGCTCTTCCCGCTGCACCGGGGCGCCGTGGAGAGCGTCGAGCTGAGCACGCCGGAGGCGAGCGTCGAGCTGGTGCGGCGTGACGATCGCTTCTGGATCGCCGCGCCGCTCGAGGATCTGGCCGACGCCGAGCGCGTCGACCAGCTGCTCGACGCCATGTTCCGGGTCGAGGTCGCCCAGTTCTTCGACGCGCCGGAGATCCCGGCCGAGGATACGGGCCTGGCGCCCGCCCCCGGCCGGCTGTCGGTCGCCCTCACCGGCCGCGAGCAGCCGATCGTGGTCGAACTGGGCGCTCCGCTCGCCGAAGACGCCGACCAGCGCTACGCTCGCATCGACGGTCAGCTGGTGAGTATCGGCGACGATCTGGACGAGGCGATCGAGCGCGCACCGGCCGACTGGCAGGCGACCGGATGGACCGCGCTCGAGGTCTACGAGATCGACTCGCTGCGGGTGGTCGATGCGGTGGGCGAGCTGCTGCTCGAGCGGGCGGGGGCCGACTGGGCGCGCAACGGCGTCAAGATCTCCTACGGCCCGGTGAGCGACTTTCTCTACGCCCTGACCGGCGCCGCCGGCGATCGGGTGCTCGCCCGCGACGAGGCGCAGGGCCTGGGTGCCGACCTCGACCGGCCGCGGCTGACGATCGAGCTCGCGGGCAGCGAGTCCGAGGAGAGCCTGGCGCTCTACGATTCCGGCTCCGGAGCGATCGCCGGCCGCGCGGACCGCCGCTTCCTGCTCGCCCTGGCGAGCGGCACGGTCGACGACCTGCTGCTCAAGCTGCAGGCGATCCGCGACCAGGAGCCGCTCACGGACGAAGTGGCGGAAGAAGAGGGGTAGCCCGAAGGCTGGTAGGAAGGTCGGGCCAGGGCTACTCGGAGTACTCGCCGTAGACCTCGCGCAGCCGGTCCGAGATCTCGCCGACGGTGACGCCGGCGCGCACGCAGTCGAGGATGGCCGGCATCAGGTTGCGCTCCTGGCGGGCGGCGGCGCCGAGCTCCGCCGCGGCGGCCGCGGCCCGGCGCGGCTCGCGCCGCTCCCGGAAGGCGCGCAGCCGCTCGATCTGGGCCGCCTCCAGCGCTTCGTCGATGCGCAGCGGCTCGGCCGGCGGCTCGTCGTCGAGGCGAAACGCGTTGACGCCGACGACGGTCGCGGCGCCCGCTTCGACCGCGCGCTGGAACTCGTACGCGGCGTCGGCGATCTCCTGCTGCTGGAAGCCGCGCTCGATGGCCGCCAGCGCGCCGCCCATCTCGTCGATGCGCTCGATGTAGCGGCGCGCCCGCTCGACGATCTCGTCGGTCAGGGCCTCGATCGCGTACGCGCCGCCCAGTGGATCGGCGACGTCGGTGACGCCCGATTCGTGGGCCAGGATCTGCTGGGTGCGCAGCGCGATCCGGGCCGACTCCTCGGTGGGCAGCCCGAGCGCCTCGTCACGCGAGTTGGTGTGCAGCGACTGGGTGCCGCCGCAAACCGCGGCCAGCGCCTGGATCGCCACTCGCACGACGTTGTTGTCGGGCTGCTGCGCGGTGAGCGTGGAGCCGGCCGTCTGAGTGTGGAATCGGAGCCAGCACGAGCGCTCGTCGCGAGGCGCGAAGCGCTCGCGCACCAGCTCGGCCCACAGCCGGCGCGCGGCGCGGAACTTGGCGACCTCCTCGAGGAAGTGGTTGTGGGCGTTGAAGAAGAACGACACCCGCGGCGCGAAGTCGTCGACGTCGAGGCCACGCTCGACGGCGGCGCTCAGGTAGCAGAGGCCGTTGGCGAGCGTGAAGGCGACCTCCTGGACCGCGGTGCAGCCGGCCTCGCGCATGTGATAGCCGGAGACCGAGACGGTGTTCCAGCGCGGCACGCGGTCGGCGCAGAACTCGACGACGTCGGTGACCAGCTTGAGCGACGGACCCGGCGGATAGATGTGGGTGCCGCGCGCCGCGTACTCCTTCAGGATGTCGTTCTGCAGCGTACCGCCGACCTTCTCCCACCCGACCCCCTGCTCCTCGGCCACCGCCAGGTAGAGCGCCAGCAGCGTCGCCGCCGTGGCGTTGATGGTCATCGAGGTGGTCACCCGGTCGAGCGGGATGCCGGCCAGGAGGCGGCGCATGTCGTCGATCGAATCGATCGCCACCCCGACCCGGCCGACCTCGCCGCGCGCCATCGGGTGATCGGAGTCGTAGCCGATCTGGGTCGGCAGGTCGAACGCCACCGACAGGCCGCTGATGCCCTGCTCGAGCAGGAAGTGGTAGCGGCGGTTCGACTCTTCGGCGCCGGCGTAACCGGCGTACTGGCGCATCGTCCAGAGGCGCCGGCGGTACATCTCCGGGTAGAGGCCGCGGGTGAAAGGGTAGCCGCCCGGACGATCGGCCCGGTCGCCATCGACGTCCTCCGGGCCGTAGCTCGGAGCGAGCGGGATTCCGGAGGCGGTTCGGCGGTCGTCGTTCCGGTCGTCGTCGCCGCTCATCGCGACGATTATCTACCAGCCCGACGGCGAGCGCCGCCGCGGTCGCGCCGGGCGCCGGCCGAAGCCCGGCCGCGCCGCCGCGAGCCGGAAGACGCGACGCCCGGCCATCGCAACATGTAGTCTGAGCGTCGCCCGGACACCCCAACATGTGGTATCCAAGTTCTTGACTTGTGGCGAGTCGAGACGTTAGTGTCGTCACACTGTTGTGACACGCCGTTGATCGAAGCGGGTGCCGACTTCGCCTCGACCACGAAGCGCTTCTCGAACCACTCCAATGGCCACTGAAACTCGCGCCGAAAGCAGAGGTCCGGCGCCGACCGACAGGTCGGGCGAGCGGCTGCGGTGCGAGCGCGTCCGCACCCGCGAAGGGGTCGATCCGTTCACCACGGTCGAGTGGGAGTCGCGCACGGCTCGCATCAACGCTCCCGACGGCACCCCGCTCTTCGAGCAGCACGACGTCGAGGTGCCGAAGAGCTGGTCGGCGTCGGCCATCAACGTGGTGGCGAGCAAGTACTTCCGTGGCCGGGCGGGGAGCGAGGCGCGCGAGAGCAGCGTGCGCCAGATGATCGGCCGGGTGGTCGACCGCCTGGCGAGCTGGGGGCGCGCGGACGGCTACTTCCACTCCGACGGCGACGCGGCCGCCTTCGGCGCCGAGCTGCAGCACCTGCTGCTGCATCAGGCGGCGTCGTTCAACTCTCCGGTCTGGTTCAACGTCGGCGTCAAGGAGCGGCCCCAGTGCTCGGCGTGCTTCATCAACTCGGTCGAGGATTCGATGCCGGCGATCCTGCGGCTGGCGCAGACCGAGGGCATGCTGTTCAAGTACGGCTCGGGCACGGGCAGCAACCTGTCGTCGCTCCGCTCCTCGTCTGAGGAGCTCTCGGGTGGCGGCCAGGCGTCCGGGCCGGTCTCCTTCATGCGCGGCTTCGACGCCTTCGCCGGCGTCATCAAGAGCGGCGGCACCACCCGGCGCGCCGCCAAGATGGTCATCCTCAACGCCGAGCATCCCGACATTCGGGAGTTCGTCTGGTGCAAGGCCAACGAGGAGAAGAAGGCGCGTACGTTGATCGCCGCCGGTTACGACCCGAGCTTCAACGTCAGCGGTGGCGCCTACGAGTCGGTCTTCTACCAGAACGCCAATCATTCGGTGCGGGTGACCGACGACTTCATGGCCGCGGTGGAGGCGGACGGCGAGTGGACGACGCGCACCGTGTGCGGCGGCGATCCGGCCGGGAGCTTCCGGGCGCGCGACCTGCTGCGCGACATCGCCGACGCGACCTGGGTGTGCGGCGATCCCGGACTGCAGTTCGACACCTTGATCAACGAGTGGCACACCTGCCCGAACAGCGGCCGGATCAATGCCAGCAACCCGTGCAGCGAGTACATGTTCCTCGACGACAGCGCCTGCAACCTGGCGTCGCTCAACCTGCTCGCCTTCTACGACGCGGAGCGCGAGGGCTTCGACGTCGAGGGCTTCGTCCACGCCTGCGAGCTGCTGATCACCGCTCAGGAGATCATCGTCGACCGCTCCTCCTATCCGACCGAGGCGATCGAGCGCAACTCGCACGACTACCGGCCGCTCGGGCTGGGCTACGCCAACCTGGGCGCGCTGCTGATGACCTGCGGCCTGCCCTACGACTCCGACGCGGGGCGCGGCTTCGCGGCGGCGCTCACCGCCCTGCTGACCGGCGCCGGCTACCGGCAGTCGGCGCGCATCGCTCGTGGGCGGGGGCCGTTCGCCGGCTTCGACGCCAATCGCGAGCCGATGCTCCGGGTCATCCGCAAGCACCGCGAGGCGCTGAAGGACGTCGATCCGGCGCACGTGCCGCTGCCGCTTGTCCGGGCGTGCCGGGAGGTGTGGGACGAGGTGGTCGAGCTCGGTGAGCGCTTCGGCTACCGCAACAGCCAGATCTCGGTCATCGCGCCCACCGGCACGATCGCGTTCATGATGGACTGCGACACCACCGGCATCGAGCCCGACATCGCGCTGGTCAAGTACAAGCGCCTGCACGGCGGAGGCATGCTCAAGCTGGTCAACGGCAGCGTGGCGACCGCCTTGACGCGGCTCGGCTACGAGCGCGCGCAGGTGCAGCAGATCGTCGAATACATCGACGCCAACGACACCATCGAGGGAGCGCCGTGGCTTTCGCCCGAGCACCTGGCGGTGTTCGACTGCGCCTTCCGGCCGGCGAACGGCACGCGCTCGATCCACCATCTCGGCCACCTGCGCATGGTGGCCGCGGTGCAGCCGTTCGTCTCGGGGGCGGTGAGCAAGACGATCAACATGCCGGAATCTTCGACCAGCGCCGAGATCTACGACGCCTATCTGGAGAGCTGGCGGCTCGGGCTCAAGGCGGTGGCGATCTATCGCGACGGCTGCAAGAGCAGCCAGCCGCTGTCCACCGCCGAGACGCAGCCGGCGTCGAGCGGCGAGTCGGCCCCGGCGCGGCGCAAGCTGCCGAACGAACGGCAGGCGGTGACCCACAAGTTCTCCGTCGGTGGCCACGAGGGCTACATCACCGTCGGCATGTACGAGGACGGATCGCCCGGCGAGATGTTCCTGGTGATGGCCAAGGAGGGGTCGACGATCTCGGGCCTGATGGACACGATCGCGACCTCGGTGTCGATCGCGCTCCAGTACGGAGTGCCGCTGCCGACGCTGGTCGACAAGTTCACCCACATGCGCTTCGAGCCCTCGGGCTTCACCAACAATCCCGAGATTCCGATCGCGAAGTCGATCGTCGACTACGTCTTCCGCTGGCTCGCGTCGAAGTTCTTGAGCGCCGAGGAGCACGAGTCGGTGGGCATCGTGCGGCGTGAAACGGCGGGGCCGCAACGAGCAGACGACCCTGGCAAGAGCGACCGCTCTGCTGTAACCTTCCTCCAGCAGCAGGACTCGCCGTCCTGCGCCGATTGCGGCTCGATCATGGTTCGAAACGGTACTTGCTACAAATGCCTGAACTGTGGGTCTACCAGCGGCTGCAGTTGATGCTCGATCCCACATTGAAGTCTCTCGATCTCGCGGGTCTAGCGCCCGCATCGTTATCCGTTCGCCGGGTCCTCTGGACCCCACACTGCGGCGGGCAATCTCGTCCAGCCGTATGGACTCGGACCTGAGGGTCCAAAGGATGCCCCAAGACCTGGGGCGGGAGGCACGAAATCATGGTTGCAAGGAAGAAGGCGACGAAGAAGAAGGCCACGAAGAAGAAGGCCACCAAGCGCAAGGCGGCGCCGAAGAAGCGCAAGGCCACCAAGAAGAAGGCCACCAAGAGGAAGGCCGCGAAGAAGAAGGGCACGAAGAAGAAGGCCACCAAGCGCAAGGCGGCTCCCAAGAAGCGCAAGGCGACCAAGAAGAAGGCGACCAAGCGCAAGACCAAGAGCAAGACGAAGACCAGGGACGCGGGCTAGTCTCGGCGCTCGAGAAGCACCTGGCCCCGGGGCTCGGGCTACCCGAGTCCCCGGGGCTGGCTGTCCGTTCGCCGGCGCCCGCCGGCCACGGTCGCTCACGGCGTGCCGAATCCAACGCCGGCGAGAAGATCAGGCCAACCATGAAACTCCAGCTCGTGTCGCTTAGGGTCGTCTGGCTGCTCGCTGCCGCGGGGCTGGCGGTGTCGTGCTCGGCGCCTCCGACCACCGGCGGAGCGGACGTCGAGCTGGCGCCGGAGTTCGAGCTCGCATCCCTGCGCGGCGAGCTGGTGCGCTCGTCGGACTTCGAGGGCAAGGTCTTGCTGCTCGAGTTCTGGGCGACCTGGTGCACGCCGTGCGTGGCCCAGGCTCGCATCCTCGAGCCGCTGCACCGGGACTTCGAGGAGCGCGGAGTGGAGTTCATGGCCATCAACATCGGCGAAGACGCGACCACGGTCGCGGCCTACGTCGATCGCGATCCCTTCCCCTATGAGGTGCTGCTCGATCCCAACGACGAGCTGAGCGTCCGGCTCGGGATCTACGCCTTGCCGACGGTGATGATCGTCGACCGGTCGGGACGGGTGGCCTACCGCCAGCCCGGACTGTCGAGCGGCGAGGTCCTGCGGCGCGCGCTGGAAGCGGCCGCCGGCTAGCCCGACCTTCTCACGAACCTTCGCGCCGCCTCGCGCCAGGCTACTCCAGCACCACCAGAGTCACCCGGCGGTTGAGCGCCCGCCCGGCGCGGGTGGCGTTGTCCGCGATCGGCTCGGATTCGCCGTAGGAGATGACCGAGGTGCGGTGCAGCGGGAAGCCGTGCGCCCGGTTCAGGTAGAGCCGGACCGCTTCGGCCCGGCGGTGGCCGAGCTCCATGTTGTGGTTCTCCCCCCCGGTGGAATCGGTGTGCCCCTGAATCTCGATGTAGACGCCGGCGTCGCGCTCCTTGAGCTCGGCTGCGAAGCCGTCGAGCGCGGCCTTGGCGCCGGCGTCGAGCTCGGCCCGATCGACCGCGAACTGGATCTCCTCGTGGCTGAAGACGCGCTCGTAGACGAGCTTGCCCTCTGCCAGCTTGCCGGCGGCGAGCGCCCGGTCGAGCGCCTCGCGGGCGGTTTTGGAGAGCTCGCCGAGCTGCGCTTCCTGCTCGTCGAGCCGCTGGCCGTGATCGAGGATCAGATCCTGGCTCTCTTCGATAGCCGAGTCGACGCCGTCGAGGCGCTCGGCGAGCCGGGCCTCCGAATCGGAGACCTGGGTGCGGGTGTACTTCTTGGTCGCGCACCCGGGCAGGAGCACGAGGACGGTCAGGCCGGCGGTCAGGAAGATCGTTCGCTGCTTCATGGTTTCTCTCTCCTCGGGTCAGGCTAGGACGCGGGTCCGGGGCGGGTGCCGAGGTACTCGCGGCGGAAGCTCACCTGGCGGCGCTTGCCGCGCACCTCGACGCGGATCTCTCGGGGACGAACCTGCCCGGTGCCGCTGGTCGGGAACCCGAGGACGTACTGGGAGCGCAACTCTTGCATGAACGCCTCGGCGGCCGTTTTGACACTAGCAGGATCGTCGAGCGAATGAAACCGTCCGCCGGTCACCCATGCCAGCAGCCGCAGCGGATCCGAGCTCCAGTCCTGGTCGGGCTCGGGCTGGCGCGCCCGGCCGACCAGGGCGATGACGTGCACCGGCACCTCGGCCCTCCGAGCGGCCGCTCGCGCCTCGCGGGCGCCGACCGCGCTGGCGTTGTCGATGCCGTCGGTGACCAGCAGGACGGCGCCCCGCCAGGCCGAGTCGGCCGAGATCAGGTCGGGTATCCGGGCGACCGCGTCGTGGATGGCGGTGCGGCCGAAGCCCTTCCAGGAGGCGGTCCACTTCTCGATCGTCGCCCGATCCGCGGTCGGCTCCGGCTCGATGGCGACTCCCGAGGCGGCGAAGCTCGCCAGCGAGTAGAGATCTCCGGGCCTGCCCGTGCGCAGCAGGTGGCCCAGGATCTCCCGGCTCCAGGCGAGCTTCGGTCGGCCGCCCATGCTGCCGGAGAGGTCCTGGAGCACCAGCGTGTGCACCGGCGCGCCGCTCGAGCGCTCGAAGCTGGAGATCGCCGTCGGCCGGTTGTCGACGAACAGGCTGAAATCGTCGCGCGACAGGTTGTCGACGAAGCGGCTGCCCGAGCGCACCACCACCGGCACCAGGACCTGCTCGACCGAGACGCTCTCGCTGAACGCCGACGTGGGCGTCGGGGCGGTCTCCTGGGAGACCTGGGCGAAGGCCGCCCCGCAGAGCATCGGCAACAGGAGAAGAGCGGTCGCGGGAGGCGGGGTCGCTGGAAATCCTGCCGGCACGGTCCGACGCTAGATTACACCGGGAAGATCGAATTCAGTATCCTCCGGGGATGGCGCCGGAGGCGAGATCGATCAACATCCGCAATCTGTCGATCAAGTGCGGCAACTGCGAGGAGTATCAGACGCTGGCGGCTTTCGGCCGGCGCGGCGAGTGGCACGTCTACACGTTCGAGTGCGAGAACGACGTGTGCGATCCCGCGGTCACCCGGACCCTGGTCGAGGTGCCGCGCGACCTCGACGAGTTCGCCCACCGCGATCCGGAATGGCGGGGCGGTGGCCGTCACGGCGAGGACTTGAGCGGCTGAGCGGCAGGCCAGGAGCCCGCCCCGCGTGTGCTAATCTCGATGGCGGGAAACCAGGCCGCGGGTGCTCGTCCGAGCACCGTTCCACCAGTCGAGAGGGAGTTATGAAGACCATCGTTCATATCGTGGGCACGGGCACGATCGGTGAGCCCCTGATCGGGCTGTTCACCGACTTCCGCGAGCGCATGGGAGTCGACGAAGTCACCTTCCACAAGCGCACGCCCCTGGCATCCGACAAGTCGCGCCTGGAGCACCTGATGTCGCGCGGCGCGCTGCTGGCAACCGACGGCAACCGCACCGAGGATTTCGAGCGCCTCGGCCACAAGGTCTCGTTCACCCACGAGGAGGCCCTCGAGCGAGCCACGGTGGTGATCGACTGCACGCCGGCCGGCAACCAGCACAAGCCGGCGTACGAGAAGCTCGCGGGACCGCGAGGGTTCCTGGCCCAGGGGAGCGAGTTCGGTTTCGGCAAGCCGTACGCCCGCGGGGTGAACGACGAGGCGCTGATCGCCGGCCAGGACAACTTCGCCCAGATCGTCTCCTGCAACACCCACAACATCACCACCCTGATCAAGACCCTCTGTCACGAGGACGGCGGCGACTACTCGCTCGAGAAGGGCGTCTTCGTCTGCATGCGGCGCGCCAACGACATCACCCAGGAGGGCAGCTTCATTCCGGCGCCGGCGGTCGGCAAGCACGACGATCCCCGCTTCGGCACCCACCACGCGCGCGACGCCCACTCGCTGTTCTCGACGCTCGACCGGGACTTCGACCTGTTCTCGAGTGCGGTGAAGCTCAACACGCAGTACATGCACTCGATCTGGTTCCAGATCCGCTTCGACCGCGACATCACCCGCGAGCAGGTGATCGAGCGGCTGCGCGCCAATCCGCGAGTGGCGGTCACCGACAAGAGGCACGCCAACGTGGTGTTCAGCTTCGGCCGCGATCACGGCTACTACGGCCGCATCCTGTCGCAGACCGTGGTGGTGGTGCCGAGCCTCGCGGTCCGCGACCGCGAGCTCTACGGCTTCTGCTTCACCCCGCAGGACGGCAACTCGCTGCTGTCGTCGGTGGCCGGCGCCCTGTGGATGATCGACCCGGACTGGCAGGTGGTGACCGAGCGGCTCAGCCCGATCCGGCGCTGGCTGTACACGGAGATCTGAGCCTGTCCTTCTCAGCAGCGTTCGCCCAGAGTGCCGCAACTACCTGAATCTGCTGCGTTCCGCTCCGGTCGGGCGCCTCGACGTACGTCGAGTACGCCTGCGTTGCCCTCGGTGGCAAGCCTTGCATCTCCAGGCTTTTTCGGCATTCTGCGTCGAACGCTGGCGGGGAGGGCAGGCTAGACGCAGAGCTTCCGCTTCGGTGACCTGGTCCTCGAGGGCTCGTCACGGGCCGGGGACGAGACCTGGTTTCGCGTCAGCCCGCCGGGCATCGCCTTCGACGTCGGACGCGGGCCGCTCCAGCTGAGCGGCGTCCGCGACTACTTCTTGACCCACGGCCATCTCGACCACGCCTGCGGACTGCCGTTCCTGCTCTCGCACCGGGCGATGCAGGGCAACGAGTCTCCGACCCGGGTCTTCTGCCCCGAGCAGGCGGCGGCGGCGATCGACGCGTTCGTCACCGCCGCGAGCGCGCTCGAGGGGCGGAGCTACGACTACGAGCTCCGGCCGCTGGCCCCCGGCGACCGCGTCCGGGTGCGGCGGGATTTCGAGGTCGAGGCCTTCGCCACCGATCACACCGTGCCGAGCCTCGGCTACCACCTGTGGCGCTCCCGGAGCCGGCTGGCGCCGCGCCTCGAGGGCCTGGAGCCCTCCGAGATCGCCCGCCGGCGCGCCGCCGGCGAGACGGTCGCGATGCACTTCGAGGAGCTCCTCTTGAGCTACTGCGGCGACACCCGCCCGGAGGTGTTCGACGGCGAGCCGCGGCTGCTCGAGGCGAAGGTCCTGGTCGTCGAGACGACCTACCTCGGCGCGGGCCTGCGCGACCGCGGTGGGGAGTTCGGCCACACGCACGTCGAGGACCTGGTCGAGCTGCAGGGCCGGTTCCGCAACCAGGCCGTCGTGCTGCACCACCTGAGCCGCCGCCACCGGCCCGGCGATCTGCGGCGCGCGGTCGACGAGCTGCTGCCCGAGCTGGCCGATCGGGTGCACGTCTGGGGCGGCCGGTGAGCGTCGGCGGCGAGATCGAAGTCCGGGTCGAGAAGCTGGTGGCCGGCGGCGACGGAATCGCCCGCCACGGCGGCGTGCCGGTGTTCATCTCGCGCTCGGCCCCCGGCGATCGGCTCCGCGCCCGGGTGACCGAGCGCAAGCGTGGCTACCTGCGGGCCGAGATCGTCGAGATCCTGGAGCCCGGCCCCGGCCGCCGGTCGCCGCCCTGCCCGCACTTCACCCGCTGCGGGGGCTGCGATCTCCAGCACATCGACGACCAGCTCCAGGTGGAGCTCAAGGCCGGCGCCGTGCGCGAGACGCTGGCGCGCCTGGGCGGCGTCGAGCTGCCGGCGGCGGCCGAGGTGCACGCGGCCGAGCCGTTCGGCTACCGGCTGCGCAGCCGGGTGCGGATCGAGGCTCGCGCCGGTGGCTACGCGGTCGGCTACCGGGCGCCGAGAAGCTGGGAGCTGGTGGCGGTCGAAAGCTGCAAGGTGCTGGCGCCCGCGCTCGAGGCGAGCGTGCTCGGGCTCGGCGCAAGGCTGCCCCGGGAAGGCGCTCCCGAGCGCCTCGATCTGGCGCTCGGCGACGACGGGCGGGTCACGGTCTCACCGGTGGTCGCGGGCCTCGACCATGGGGAGGTGTCCCGCCGGGTCGGCGAGTTCACCTACGCCTTCGACGCGCGCTGCTTTTTTCAAGGCCACTCCGGCCTGCTCGAGCGGCTGGTCCGCTACGTGGTCGGCGATCAGCAAGGCGAGGCCGCCTGGGACCTGTACGCCGGGGTCGGCCTCTTCAGCCTGCCGCTCGGGCGCGCCTACCGCAAGGTGGTGGCCGTCGAGGGCGACACCGTGGCCGCGCGCTACGCGCGCATCAACGTTCGCCGCAACCGTGCCGCCAACGTCGAGGTCGTCGGCGGATCGGTCGACTCGCGGCTGGCCCGGCTGCCCGAGGGGCTCGATCGGGTGGTGGTCGATCCGCCCCGCTCCGGCCTGACGCCGACGGCTGTTCGCTTGCTGCTCGAGCGCCGGCCGCGCCGGATCACCTATGCCTCCTGCCACGCGGCGGCCCTGGCCCGGGACCTCGGGCGCCTGGGCACCGCCTACCGGCTGGCCGACGCGGCGCTGTTCGACCTCTTTCCCCAGACCGGCCACATGGAAGTGGTCGTGCACCTGGCGTGACCTTCTCGCCAAGAGAGCCGGGCGTCCTGGCCACCGAGAGCTCCGAACGAGCTCCCTCGAGGCCCTGCCTGCGAGCAACGTCCCGGGAATCGACGGCTAGCCGTCGAGCAGGGGGGCGAGGGTCGACTCGACTTCGCCGGGATCGGGGAAGCGCCCGGTGTCGTGCTTGGAGTAGACCAGCTGGCCGTCGAGCTTGACGTCGAAGACGCCGTCCCGACCCTTGATCAGCCGCGGCTCGATGCCGAACTTCTGTTCAAGCTCGTCCGCCAGACCGGCGGCGCGGGGCTTGTAGTTTCAGACGACGCAGTATTCGATCGTGATCTCTGACATTCGCTCCTCGGCCCGGGCATTATAGTGGGCGGACGATCCGCTGCCCAGGGCACACGGACCCGCGACCCGGAGTCCGATCCATGCCGGACGTCGCCGGCGACGGGCGAGTGTGCGGTAGACTGCCGCCCTCATGTCTAGACTCATCAAAGCGGACCCGCGGGCCGACCTCGCCGGGCGGGCGGCCTCCGGAATCAAGGGGGCGCCGCCGGTCGGCGAGAACGAGGACGGGGCGCGGCTGCGGATCGCCACCCACGTCCGCGCCATCCTCGAAGAGCTCGGCCTCGACCTGGGCGACCCCAATCTGAGCCGCACCGACGAGCGCGTTGCGGACCTCTATCTGGAGATGTTCCACGGCTTGCGCGAGGGCGCCGAGCCGGAAGTGACGACCTTCCCGAACGACGAGAACTACTCCCACATGGTGATGGAGAAGGAGATCCCGTTCTACTCGATGTGCTCGCATCACCTAGTGCCGTTCTACGGTCACGCGCACATGGCCTACATCCCGGACGAGCGGATCATCGGCCTGTCGAAGTTCGCGCGCATCCTGGAGTTCTACGCCAAGCGGCCGCAGCTTCAGGAGCGGCTGACCGAGCAGGTGGTGGATTGCCTGGTGGAGAAGCTCGCCCCGCGCGGCGCGATGGTGGTGATCGAGGCCCGCCACCTGTGCGTCGAGATGCGGGGGGTCAAGAAGCCCGGCGTGCTCACCGTGACCTCGGCGATCCGCGGGACCTTCCATGAGCGCCCTGTACGTGAAGAGTTTCTGGATCTCCTGCGTCGCTAGCTCGCTGGCGCTGGCGCTGATCCTGGTCGCGCCCGGCGAGCTGGGCGCCAGGAGCAAGAAGAAGACGCGCTCGATCGAGGAGCTGACGAACTTCCTGCTCGGCCCCGAGCAATCGCTGTGGCTGGTGGGCGCGATCGGCCGGATCGCCAGCGACGAGGAGATCGACGCCTACCTCCGGCTGACCTCGGATGCCGAGGCCGACGCTTTCATCGAGGAGTTCTGGGGCCGGCGCCGCTCGGCGGAGTCGGTGTGGCCGGCCACGCAGCCGCGCGGGACGTTCGAGACCCGGGCCCGGGAGGCGGACCGGCTGTTCGGCGAGGGACCGCGTCCGGGCCGCCGCACGGACCGGGGCACGATCCACATCCTCTACGGACCGCCCGAGGAGGTGAAGTTCGAGGTCTCCGCCCGGCCGGGCGGCGGCCCGATCGAGGTCTGGGTCTATCCGAAGGAGGCCGACAAGGGGCTCGACGGCGAGCGTCCGAACCGCTTCTACTACTTCGTCAAACAGGGCGAGTACACGGTCGAGACGCTGGCGCCGCATCGCCAGCGCCTGCGCCCGGGGCGGTTCGACCGATGAGCTCCGACGGCCGCCCCCGCGCCGTGCTCGCCGGTGTCGGCATCTCGATCCCGCCGCGCGCGATCGACAACCGGATGCTGGCGCGGGTGATGGACACCAGCGACGAGTGGATCCTCGAGCGCAGCGGCATCTCGACCCGTTTCTACGTCGAGCCCGGGGTCGCCTCGTCGGATCTCGGCGCCGCGGCGGCGACGGCAGCGCTCGAGGACGCCGGCATGGCGGCCGCGGAGCTCGACTACATCGTCTGCGCGACGATGACCCCCGACCACTACTTCCCGGGCTCCGGTACCGCCATCCAGAAGAAGCTGGGAATCGATCCGCTGCCGGCTCTGGATATCCGACAGCAGTGCGCGGGCTACGCCTACGGCCTGCAGGTGGTGGACGCCCTGATCCGCGGCGGTCTGGCGCGCCGGGTGCTGCTGGTCGGCTGTGACGTCCACAGCGCCCTGATCCCGTTCAGCCCCGAAAGCTGGGCGGTGCTGCTCGGCGACGAGGAGGGCCCGCTCGACCGCCAGCACTACGAGCACAACTCGCGCTTCCGCCATCTGCTGGTGCTGTTCGGCGACGGCGCCGGTGCCATGGTTTTTCGCGCCGATGAGGAATCGAGCGCCGGCATCCTGGGCTCGGCGCTCTACGGCGACGGCGGCGAGAAGGAGATCCTGTACGTCCCCGGCGTGGGCTCGGCGCACCGGCCGTGGGTGGACGCCGAGATGCT
>JBFGLX010000042.1:0-15940 GCA_041575955.1 Thermoanaerobaculia bacterium | reverse complement strand
CTCGACATCAGCCTGGGCAACGTGCTGAACACCTTCAGCCTCGATGCCATCCTGCAGGCGGCCGAGACCGAAGGCCTGATCAACATCCTGTCGGCGCCGAAGATCACCACCCTGAACAACGAGAAGGCGTCGATCCAGAGCGGCCTGCAGATCCCGATCCAGACGATCGCCAACAACACCGTGAGCGTGCAGTTCGTCAACGCCACCCTGCGGCTGGACGTCACCCCGCACGTGACCGCCGAGGGGACGGTGCTGATGGACATCAACATCCAGAAGCGGGAGCCGCAGCTGGCGTTCGCGGTGGTCGGGGCCAGCAACGCGCCGATCTCGACCAAGGACGCCAAGACCCGGGTCATCGTGCGCGACGGCGGTACCACGGTCATCGGCGGCATCTACCAGGTGTCCAGCGACCAGGGCGAGGACCGGGTTCCCGGGCTCGCCAGCATCCCGATTCTCGGCCATCTGTTCAAGAACAAGCGTCGCGACGACGAGAACGAAGAGCTCTTGATTTTCATCACGCCGCGCGTGGTGAAGCTCTAAATGCCGCGCCTCAGGGAGTGGAGAATGAAGAGACTGATCACACTTGCGATTCTGACCATCTTCGCGCTGGTCCTCGGAGCTTGTGAAGGCCCGACCGATCGGACCGACGGCGGCGGCGTGCTGCTCACGGTGTCCGACTTCGACGGCCTTCCCATTCGGGTCGGCGTCAACTCCTCGGGATCGCTGCTGCAGGTGGGCGAGTTCGTCATCGAGAACGTCGCCAAGGACCCCACCGGCATCACCAGCGACCTCATGAACGTGGAGCTGCGCTCGTTCGAGGTGGTCTACACGCGCGCCGATCGGGGCGTTCGGGTCCCCCCGAACTACACCAACGGCATCTTCGGGGTGGTGCCGGTCAACGGCTCCACCACGATCGAGAACCTGGACGTCATGGGCGCCGAGCAGTTTCTGAACAAGCCCCTTTCCGACCTCGCCTTCCAGAACGGTGGCTTCGACAAGGAGACCGGCAGCACGATCATCCGGCTGAACCTGAGCATCAGGTTCTTCGGCCGGACCCTTTCGGGAGACGCGGTGCAGACCGCGCCCGCCACCTTCACCGTTGAGTTCGTTCCCTAGGAGACGACGGGCATGATGATCACGAAACGACTCCTGGTCACCCTCGGCGGCGCCGCCGCGATCCTGGCTCTCGGCCTCGGCTGTTCGACCGATTCGCCGACCGCGCCGGTGCAGAATCCCGGCCCGCCGCCAGGCACCGAGCCGCCCAGCGCCAGGTGGGAGATCCGGGTCACGGTCAGCCCGGCTGAGCTGACCGTGAACTCATCGCAGCCGTCGACGGTCGGCATCCGGGTGCGCAACAGGGACACCGGGCAGGCGCCGGCGAGCGGCACCACCATCGTGGTCTCGACCTCGCTGGGCGATTTCGGCAGCTCGGGCAGCGGGCAGCAGTCCGCCGCCCTCGCGACCGTCGGCGGTCAGGCCTCGGTGTTCCTGTTCGCCGGCCCGGTCGAGGGTACCGCGCTGATCAGCGCCCAGCTCGAGTCGGACGTCGGCCAGCGAACGGTCGTCTTCAGGGGCCAGATCGACGAGGTGCAGGCGGAGTTCAGCTTCCAGAACTCCGAGAACAACCTCTCGGTGCAGTTCCTCAACGAATCCACCGGTGATCCGACCGAGTTCCTGTGGAACTTCGGCGACGGGTCCACCAGCACCGAGGAGCACCCGCATCACGTGTTCCCGGCGGCCGGCGACTACGCCGTCTCGCTCACCGCGAGCAAGGTCGGCTCGTCGGACACCGTTTCGAAGCTCGTTCTGGCCGGCGAGATCGTCGAGCTGCAGGCCGACTTCGACTTCATCAACTCGGAGCAGAACCTGTCGGTCAAGTTCATCAACACCTCCACCGGCGAGCCGACGTCGTTCCTGTGGGACTTCGGCGACGGTTCGACCAGTTCGGCGGAGAACCCCGACCACATCTTCCCCAGGGCCGGCGACTACGTCGTCACCCTGACGGTCAGCAACGGCCCCGAGTCGTCGACCGTCTCGAAGCTGGTGACGGTCGGCCAGCCGCTCGAGCTGTTCATCAACTTCATCTCGCCGTCCACCGGACCTCCGACCGGCGGCACGTTGGTGACCATCAGCGGCAACGGCTTCGCGTCCCCGCTGCTGGTGTTCTTCGGCAGCAAGTTCGGCGACGTGCAGAGCGTCTCCTCGACCGAGATCACGGTCCGGACGCCGCCTGCGGACATGATCACCGAGACCTGCGACGATAACGACAATGGCATCATCGGCGTACGAACCTCCGATACGCCGGTGAGCGTCACGGTCGAGCTCCAGAGCGGGCCGTCGAACACGGTGAGCAACGGCTTTACCTATCTTTCTCCGAGCGGGACCACCTGCGTCGGAGACGGATAGCCAACCTCCTCCTTGGTTGCGCAGGGGGCCGCCGCCTAGACGGGCGGCGGCCCCGCTGCGTATACTCGTCGAGGACGGTGGCGGGGTAGGGCGGCTCTACCCGTCCGTGCCGAGATGATCGATCGACCCACCGAGCATGCGCACCTCCGGTAAGAAAGCCTGGGCCCTCATCGCGATGGGCCTCGTCGCCTCCCTGGCGTGCGACAAGCCGACGCCGGTGGCGCCGGCCGAGTCGGGTCTGTCGGTGAGCGCCAACCCGACCCGGATCGCCGTCGACGGCGAGGCCGAGATCACGGTCATCGCCCGCAAGGCCGACGGCACGGCGGTCAACCCGGGCACCGAGATCAACTTCGCGACCGACCTGGGGACGATCAGCCCCAAGATCGCCCTGACCAACGACCGCGGCATCGCCACGGCGACCCTGCGGGGCGACGGGCGGGCCGGAACGGCGACCATCGAGGTCAGCTCGGGGGCGGCCGCCCCGGTCGAGCTCACGATCGACATCGGCTCCCGGCCGGCCACGATCGTGCTCAATCCGAGCACCGACCGCATCCCCAGGGAGGGCGGCTCGATCAACCTGGTGGCGGTGGTCAGCGACGACCTCAACAACGCCGTCGCGGAGGCGCGGGTGATCTTCTCGTCGGAGGCCGGAACGCTCACCGACGCGAACGGCAATCCGAACGCCGGCGCGGTGCTGACCGATGCCTTCGGCGAAGCGCAGAAGACGCTGGTGCTCACCGCTTTCGACGCCAGCGGGGTCGACGGCGGGCTGTTCGAGGTCACCGCCGAGACCATCGGCATCGACGGCACTCCGATCAGCGACGCGATCGACATCGAGATCGGCGGTTTCGTCGACGCCATTCGCGTGACCGCCACCCCCGGCACCATTCCGATCACCGGCGCGGACGTCAGCGTCTTCGCCACCGTCTTCGACGACAGCGGCGACACGGTCGAAGGGGTCGGCGTGCTGTTCGAGAGCTCGGTCGGGACGCCCCTGTCGGCCGGCCGGCAGCAGTTCACCGACGCGGACGGCGTCGCCACCGACGTCGTGGTGGTGACCGCGCTCGATATCGAAGCGCTGCCTTCCACCCAGACCTCGTTCGTGATCACGGCCTCGGCCCCGGGTCTCGACCAGGTGTTCGTCGAAGGCGAGACCCGGGTCGCCATCTCGACCTCGGTCGGGACGCTCTTCCTGGAGGCGATCCCGTCGACCGTCGAGTGCGAGACGTCGGCAGTCGTCGAACTGCGCGCGACCGTGATCAATCAGAACAACGAGCCCGCCCCGAGCGAGTCGGTGCGCTTCGATTTCCAGAGCACCACCACCCCGGGCGTGATCTCGCCGACCACCGTTTTCACCGACGCCGACGGCTTCGCCTCGAGCTTCCTGACGCTCACCGGGGGCCCGCCGCCCGACCTGCCCTGCGATCCGATGACCGGCACGGTGATCAACTCCTTCAGCGTCCGGGCGGAGGTGTTCCTGCTCGGCCAGCCGCTGGAGTCGGTGTTCACCATCTCGGTCGGCTTTCCCTAGCTCGCTGGAGGTTCGACCGGATCGCCGGCGCCGGGCCGGCCAGGGGTCGTGGTACGGCAAGGGCTCGGGCACCCCGTCCGGGGCTGGCTCGCGCCCCTGCCGAACACGGAGCGCGAGAGAGCCTTGCCAGGCGACAGGGCCTTGGGGGTGCCCGAGCCCGTTCCTTGCCACGACCCGGCCTGGGCGGCTGGGGCGCGGTTGGTATACTGCATCTTCGACTGGAGCGCGCGGGTCTGGCGCCGGCAGCTTGAGAGAATCCGTTGTCTGAACAAGAGATCGACACCCTGCGCGAGCGCTGGGAAGCGGACCGGAGCCGGTTGCTGACCCTGGAGCTGGCCGGCGAGTACCGGCGGCGCGGGCAGCTGGAGCTGGCGGTCGAGGTCCTGGCCGCCGGCCTCGAGCGCCATCCCGAGCACGCCGCGGCGCGGGTCGCCAAGGGGAGATGCCACCTCGACCTCGAGCAGGTGGACGACGCCGCCCGGGAGCTCCAGCAGGTGGCGATCGAGGATCCCGCGCACCTGGAGGCCAACCGCCTGCTGAGCGAGGCGCACGCACGGCGCGGCGATCTGTCCCGGGCCCGGGACCGACTCGGGCTGTTCGAGCTCCTGGGTGGCGAGCGAGCCGAGATCGAGGCGCTCGAAGAGCGGATCGAGAGGGCGGCCAGGCCCTCCGAGGTCGCGGCGACGCCGGCGCCCGAGCCCGCCCCGGCCGGGAAGCCGGAGCCTCCCGTGACGGCGGAGCCCGAACCCGCCCAGGCCGGCATGTCCGAGGCTGCCGCGCCACCGGCACCCGAGCCCGCTCCGGCCGTCGGGTCCGAGGCCTCCACGCCGCCTCCCGGGGTCCTCGCGACGCCGCCACTCGAGGACTTCGCACCGCCGGCGCCCGAGCCCGAGCTGCCCGCGGCCGGGCCTTTCGAGCTGGCCTCTTCGGCGTCCCCGGGGACCCGGCTGGACGGGGTCGACTCTCCGGGGGCGGCCGGCCGCGCCCCGGTCGCACCGCGGGCCGCCGATCCGGATCCATTCGTGCTGCTCGACTGGATCGAGTTCGACGAGGCGGGCTACGCGGCAGCGCTGTTCGCCGAGGGCGTGTTCTCGCCTCCGACCGGCTCCGGCGAGCGGGTCGGGCGCTCGTCCGAGACCGTCGCCGCGGCGGCCACGGCCGCGGCGGCGACGGCAAGCGGCGAGCCCGCCCCGACCCTCACCCTGGCCGAGCTCTACCGCAAGCAGGGCCATCGCGAGGAGGCGGCCGGCATCCTGCGGCAGATCCTGCGGCGCCAGCCGGGCAACCGCGAAGCCGCCCGCGCCCTCGGCGAGCTGGAGAAGCAGGGGGGCTGGCCGCTGTCGGCGGAGGACCTGCTCGGGGGCCGGGCGGCGGGGGGCGCGGACGGCTCGACCGCCGATCTGCTGCGCCGCTACCGTGAACGGCTGCGGGGGAGGGACTAGGGTGTTCGCCGAGCGGCTGCAGCGCATCCACGAGCGGCTCGACGACGCGCTGGCGATCTCGCTGGTCGGCCGCGACGGCATCCCCGTCGAGTCCCTCAACAGCGGCGGGCTGGACGTCGAGGCCCTGGCCGCGGAGCTGTTGACCCAGGTCCGCTCCATCTCCGGCGATCAGCGGGAGCTCGCCGTCGGCCCCGTCAGGCAGTTCGCGGTGACTACCGACAAGTACTCGCTGCTGCTCGGATCGCTCACCGACGAGTATTTCCTGCTCCTGGTGCTCGGCGAAGCGTGCAGCCTCGGCCGCGCCCGCTACGAGCTGCGCCGGGCGAGCCTCGATTTCGAGGCCGATCTCATCTAGCTGGCCGCAACCCGAGAGAGGTGCCCACTTGTTGACCTTCGAGCAGATCAAGGAGCTGATCGAGATCGTGACCCGGCAGCGGCTGCAGCGAGTCGAGATCGAACGCTCGGGCTTTCGCCTGCGGATCGACGGCCGGCCGGCCGAAGCGGGCGAGACCCCGAGCGCGCCGCGGGCGACCGATTCGGCGCCACCGCGCGTGGCCGCGGCGGCGGAGCCCGCCAGCGCCGCGGAAGCTCGGGCCGACACCGAGCCCGAGCCGGAGCGGGAGGCGGAGGCCGGCGGGCTGCACGTGCTCCACTCGCCGATCGTGGGCACCTTCTACACCGCCCCCAGCCCCGACGCCGATCCCTACGTGAGCGTCGGCGAGCGGGTCAAGAAGGGGCAGGTGCTGTGCATCGTCGAGGCGATGAAGCTGATGAACGAGATCGAGTCGGACGTCAGCGGCGTCCTGCGCGAGATCTACCCGAAGAACGCCCAGCCGGTCGAGTTCGGCGAGCCCCTGTTCGCGATCGATCCCGAATGAAGCCCGCCCGCCGGCGAGCCTAGCCAGGCCTCCCGAGTGTTCAAGAAGATACTGATCGCCAACCGCGGCGAGATCGCGCTCCGGATCATCCACGCCTGCCGCGAGCTGGGCATCGAGACGGTGGCGGTGCACAGCACCGCCGACGCCGAGAGCCTGCACGTCACCTACGCCGACGAGGCGATCTGCATCGGGCCGCCGGCGTCGTCGGCGAGCTACCTGAACGTCTCCGCCATCATCTCGGCGGCCGAGATCACCGGCGCCCAGGCGGTGCATCCGGGGTACGGCTTCCTGGCCGAGAACGCGCATTTCGCCGAGGTGCTGGCGGAGTGCAACCTGCAGTGGATCGGTCCCGATCCGCGAACGATCCGGTTGATGGGCGACAAGGCCGCGGCCCGCAACACCGCCCGCGAGGCGGGGGTGCCGGTGCTGCCGGGCAGCAAGCAGGCGATCGCCGGCGCGCGCGAGGCCGAGCAGCTGGCGAGCCGGGTCGGGTACCCGGTGATCCTCAAGGCGGCGGCGGGCGGCGGCGGCCGCGGCATGCGCATCGTCAAGGACGAGGCGGCGCTCGAGGACCAGTTCTCGACCGCCAGCGAGGAGGCGTTGAAGGCGTTCGGAGACGGCACGCTCTACCTCGAGAAGTACCTGGTCGAGCCGCGGCACGTCGAGTTCCAGGTGTTCGGCGATCGCCACGGCCGGGTCATCCACCTGGGCGAGCGGGAGTGCTCGATCCAGCGGCGCCACCAGAAGCTGGTCGAGGAGTCGCCGTCGCCGGCCCTGACTCCGGCGCTGCGCGAAGAGATGGGCAGCGCCGCAGTGCGCCTGGCCGAGCGCGTCGGCTACCAC
This sequence comes from Thermoanaerobaculia bacterium, assembly GCA_041575955.1. Classification (GTDB taxonomy): domain Bacteria; phylum Acidobacteriota; class Thermoanaerobaculia; order Multivoradales; family JAHEKO01; genus JAHEKO01. The sequence goes on along the minus strand of JBFGLX010000042.1, from coordinate 8,840 downwards.
AACGCCGGCACCGTCGAGTTCCTGCTCGATCTGGACGGCAGCTTCTACTTCATGGAGATGAACACGCGCATCCAGGTCGAGCATCCGGTCACCGAGATGGTCTCCGGCGTCGATCTGATCAAGCTCCAGCTGGAGGTGGCGGCGGGCGGCAAGCTGGACATCCCGAGCGGCCTCACCGCCCGCGGCCACGCCATCGAGTGCCGGATCAACGCCGAGGATCCGGAGCGATTCGTGCCGTCGCCGGGGCGTATCGTGACCTTCCACCCACCCGGCGGGCCGGGCATCCGCCTCGACACCCACGCCTACGAGGACTACGTGGTGCCGCCCTACTACGATTCCCTGATCGCCAAGCTGATCGCCCACGGCCGCGACCGCGCCGAGGCGATCGAGCGCATGGCCCGGGCGCTCGAGTTCTTCGTCGTCGAGGGGATCCAGACCTCGATCCCCCTGCACCGGCGCATCATGCAGGACCGGAGCTTTCGCAAGGGCGATTTCTCGACCCGCTTCATGGAGCGCTACAAGGGCCGGCGCTGATGGCGCACGAGCGGGCCCTGCGACCCCCCCGGATCTACGCGATCGCCGACGCGGGCGCGCTCGGTCCGGCGCGGCTCGGGCCGGCGGTCGCCGAGATCGCCCGCGCCGGCGTGCGCTGGATCCAGGTGCGGGCGAAAGCGATCGCCGACGGCGAGCTCTTCCGGCGGGTCGAGGAGTGCCACCGGGCGGCCGCGCGCGCCGATTGCCAGCTCTGGATGGACGATCGCGCCGATCTCGCGGCGCTGTTCCCGTTTCGCGGCCTGCATCTGGGCCAGACCGACCTGCCGCCGGCGGCGGCGCGGGCGGTGGTCGGCGACGGGGTCTGGATCGGGCGCTCGACCCACGATCCGGAGCAGCTCCGCCGGGCCGACGCGGACCCGGCGGTGGACGTGGTCGCCTACGGCCCGGTCTTCCCGACCCGCAGCAAACGGAGCCCGGAGCGCGCGGTCGGGCTGCGGGGCCTGCGGGTGGCGCGCGCCCTGACCCGCAAGCCGCTGGTGGCGATCGGCGGCATCGATGCCAGCAACCTCGGCGAGGTGCTCGACACCGGGGCCGACTCAGCGGCTATGATCGGGGCCATCTGTCACGGAGACATCGGCGCCAACTGCCGGCGCCTGCTGCAAGCCGCCTCGGGGGTTCGAGCAAGTGAGTGAACATTTCAGCAGCCGGTGGGGCCTGGTGCTCGCGACGCTCGGCATGGCGGTGGGCACCGGCAACATCTGGCGGTTTCCGCGCATCGTCGCCACCAACGGCGGCGGCAGCTTCCTGGTCGCTTGGGTGGTCTTCTTGCTGCTCTGGTCGGTGCCGCTGATGATGGTCGAGTTCTCCTTCGGCAAGCACACCCGCAGGGGCACGGTCGGCGCCTTCGTCAAGATGGCCGGCGGCAAGCTCGCCTGGATGGGGGGCTGGGTAGCGCTGTGCGCGACCGCGATCATGTTCTACTACTCGGTGGTCGCCGGCTGGTGCCTGCGCTATCTCGCCGCCTCGGCGACCGGCGGCATGGCGGGCGCCGACCCGGGCGCGGTCTGGGAGTCGTTCACGACCTCGTACATGCCGCTGCTGACCCACGCACTGGCCCTGGGCCTGGGGGTCGCGGTCTGCTGGTTCGGCGTACGCGGCATCGAGCGGGTGGCCACCATCCTGATTCCGACGCTCTTCGTGCTGGTCGTCGTGCTGGCGATCCGGGCGGTCACCCTGCCCGGGGCCGAGCGCGGCCTCGAGTTCCTGTTCAAGCCCGACTGGGCGGCCCTGGGCGACGTCAACATCTGGCTCCAGGCGCTGACCCAGAACGCCTGGGACACCGGCGCCGGCTGGGGCCTGATCCTGACCTACGCGATCTACATGCGGGTGCGCGAGGACGTGCCGCTCAACGCCTTCCTGATCGGCTTCGGCAACAACTCGGTGTCGCTGATGGCCGGCATCATGGTGCTGTGCACGGTGTTCGCCCTCAACCCGGCCGCCGGCTCCGAGATCGTCGGCGCCGGCAACGAGGGCCTGACCTTCGTCTGGATGCCGCAGCTGTTCGCGCAGATGCCGGCGGGCGGCTTCTTCATGACCCTGTTTTTTCTCGGCCTGTCGTTCGCGGCGCTCACCAGCCTGATCTCGATGATCGAACTGGCCACCCGGGTGCTGATCGACTTCGGGTTCGCGCGCAAGCAAGCGCTGCTGGCGATCGCCGGCGCGGGGCTGATCTTCGGCCTCCCCTCGGCGCGCTCGCTCGACGTCTTCCACAACCAGGATTGGGTGTGGGGCGTGGGCCTGATGCTCTCGGGCCTCTTCTTCGCCATCGCCGCCCGACGCTTCGGGCTCGAGAAGCTCCGCCGCGAGGTGATCAACGCTCCCGGCGCGGACCTGCGAGTCGGCCGTTGGTGGACGTTCCTGATCGCCGTCGTGGTGCCGATCGAGGCGGTCGTGCTGATGGTCTGGTGGCTGTGGCAGGCGCGCGCCTGGGACCCGGACTGGCTGAACCCGTTGGGCGTCGCCAACGTCGGCACCGTGCTCGCCCAGTTCGCAATCGCGCTGGCGGCGCTCCTGCTGTTGAACAGGTGGCTGGCGCGCCGGGCGGCCGGCGCCGGCGAGGGCACCCCATGAGCGGCCTCGCGATTTTGATGATGGCGCTGATCTGCGGTCTGGTCTGGGGCGGCTTCCTGCTTCTGCTGGCGCGAGCCGTGCGCGCCGAGGGCGCCAAGAGCGAGGTGGGCGACGCCGGCTGAGCGCCCGCCGGCGGCGATCGTCCTGGTCGGCTTCATGGGCTCGGGGAAGACCACGGTGGGCCGTCTGCTCGCCGCGGCCATGGACCTGCGGTTCCTCGACCTCGACCAGCGCATCGAGCGGCGCGCGGGCCGGAGCGTGGCGGACATCTTCGAGCGCGAGGGCGAGGCCGGCTTCCGGACGCGCGAGCGACGGGCGCTCGAGCAGATCGTCGCCGAGACCGGCGTGGTGGTCGCCGCCGGTGGCGGCGTGATGAGCTCGGCCGCGAACCGGGAGCTGCTGGCCGGCCGCGCGACCACCGTCTGGCTCGATGCGGACTTCGAGACGCTCGTCCGGCGGGTCGAGGCGCAACCGGAGGTCGAGCGGCCGCTGTTCGTCGATCGCGACCGGGCGCGGCAGCTCTACGCCAGCCGCCTCGAAGGCTACCGCCAGGCCGACCTGCGGGTCGCCGTCGACGCCGCCGAGGACGCCGCCACGGTCGCCGGGCGGGTCGCGGGTCTCTTGCGGAGGCAGCCTTGCGCTACCTGATCCTGACCGACGTGCACGGCAACTCGGAGGCGCTCGCGGCGGTGCTCCAGGCGGCGCTGGCCGAGCCGCTCGACGAGATCCTGGTGCTCGGCGATCTGGTCGGCTACGGCGCCGGCCCGAACGAGGTGGTCGAGGCCGTCCGCGGGCTGTCGCTGCCGGCGCACGTGATCCGGGGCAACCACGACAAGGTGGTGGCGCGGCTGGAGGACGGCTCGGGCTTCAACCGGGTCGCCCTGGCGGCCGTCGAGTGGACCACCGCCGCGCTCACCGGCGACAACCTCGCCTACGTCGCCGGCCTGCCGCTCGGGCCGGTGGAGATCGAGCCGGGCCTGGCGATCTGCCACGGCTCGCCGCTCGACGAGGACGAGTACCTGCTGTCGACCGACCAGGCCGCGCGGGTGTTCGCGGCGCAGCCGACTGCCGTGACCTTCTTCGGCCACACCCACATCCCGACCCTGTTTACCGGCAACGGCGGCGGCGCCGACGTCCGCATCCTCGAGCCCGAAGACGGCGAGATCGCGCTGTCGGGCGACCGGCTCTACCTCATCAACCCGGGCTCGGTCGGGCAGCCGCGCGATCGCGACCCGCGCGCCGCCTACATGATCTTCGACAGCGACCGGTCGACGGTGCAGCTCTACCGGGTGGGCTACCCGCTCGCCGAGGCCCAGCAGAGGATCCTCGACGCCGGCCTGCCGCCGGTGCTCGCCCAGCGCCTGGCGGTGGGGATCTAGTCTCACGACCCAAGAGCGCGCACTTCTGAACGGATGAGTCGACTTTCGAGCAGCGGGTGCCGCGCGGGGGCGTCCCTCTCTCGCCTCGAGCGGTTCTCGACTTTCCTGCTTTCGGCCGCCCTCGCCGGCGCGCTCGCCGGGTGCGTGTCGCCATCGCCGGGGCCGGTGTCCGCCCCGGCTCCGGCCCGCCAGCCGCGGGTCGGGCCGGCCGCCGAGGAGGAGGGCCGGGCCTTCCTGCTGATGATCTCGGACCGGCGCTTCTACGAGCCGTTCACCGTCCGCAGGCTGCTGATCGGCGAGCCCGGCCTGCGCGCCGAGCTGGCGCTGGCGCTCGGCCGCATCGGCCATCCGGACGGCCGCGGCGTGCTCGAGGCGCTGCTCGAGGACCGGCGCCCCGAAGTCCGGCGCGAGGCCGCGTTCGCCCTCGGGCTGCTGGGCGCGGCCGCCGACCCCGTGCCGCTGAAGGCGGCGCTGGTCGATCCCGACCGCGAGGTCGGCGTGCGCGCGGTCGAGGCGCTCGCCCGGGCCGGCCGTCCGCTGGGCGAGGTGGCCGCGGCGCTGGCGCGGCTCGATGCCGGCGAGCGCTGGCAGCGGCTGCTGCCGGCGCTCTTTCGTTTTCGACCCGAGGAGATCCAGGCCGTCGCCCTCGAGGCGCTGGCTTCGGGAGGAGGACCCCAGCCGCCGCCCGAGCTACGCGCGCGCGCCGCCTACGCGCTCGCCCGGCGGGCTCCCGGGGGCGCCGCGGACGCTCTGCGCGAGCTGCTCGGAGACGCCGATCCCTGGGTCCGCGGCTGGGCGGCGCGCGGGCTGGCGATGGCCGGCGACCGCGGCGACCTCGCGCGGCTGGCGCCGCTCCTGGAGGAGAGCGCCGCCGGGCCGGTGATCCAGGCCTTGCGGGCCGCCCGCGCCCTGATCGCGAGCGGCCGGGCGGCGCCCCCCGCCGACTGGCTACCGGCGCTCGAGCGCCTGATCGACGACGAGCGGGCCGGCGTGCGCCTGACGGCGATCGAGGCCGCCGCCGGCTGGCTCCGCGACGAGGCGCTGAGCCGGGCCTTGCTGCGCCACGCCCGGGGCGGGTCGCGGCGCGCCCGTGAGCTCGCGCTGCTGGCGCTCACCGCCGGGCGCGACCCGCGGGCAGCGGACCTGATCGCCGAGTTCGCGCGTGACGCCGACCCGATCCTGCGCGCCCGCGCTGCGGAGGCGGCCGGCGAGCTCGGCGCCCGGGCGGTGCTCGAGCGGCTGCGCGCCGATGGCGAGCCGGTGGTTCGGCTGGCGGCGCTGGCGGCGCTGCTGCAGGCGGGCGGCGACGGCGCGGCGGCGACCGCGGGGAGCGGGCTGGCGGACGACGATCCGGCCGTTCAGGCCTCGGCCCTGCAGTGGCTGGCGGAGAACCCGGTGCTGCCGGTCGACCGGCTGCGCGCGCCCCTGGTCGAGTCGGGCAATCGGTACATGGTGGACGTCGGGCTCAACGGCGTCGACGCCCTCCTGGCGCGCGCCCGGGAGGAGGCGCGCGAGCGCGGCGTGATCGTCGCCATCCTGGAGGAGATCGGCGCCGGCTGGGACTATCCGGTGCGCCGGCGCGCGGCGGCCGCGCTCGGCGCGCTCGAGCGGCCGGTGCCGCCCCGCGGCGAGTTCGAGACCGGCCGCGGCATCCGCGACTACCGCGAGCTCGTCCGGCGGATCGGCGCGCCCCGCTACGCGGAGCTCGAGACCCGCCACGGCACCCTGCTCCTGAAGCTCGACTGCCCGGTCGCGCCCCTGACCTGCGAGAACTTCCTGCAGCTCGCCAACCAGGGCTTCTACGACGGCACCACGTTCCATCGGGTGGTGCCCGATTTCGTGGTCCAGGCGGGCGATCCGCGCGGCGACGGCTGGGGCGGACCCGGCTACACGATCCGCGACGAGAACAGCCGCCTGCCCTACGGCCGGGGCGCCGTCGGCATGGCGCTCTCGGGCCCCGACACCGGCGGCAGCCAGTTCTTCATCACCCTGTCGCCGCAGCCGCATCTCGAGGGCGAGTTCACCGTTTTCGGGTCGGTCGCCGAGGGCAACCCGCTGCTCGACCGGATCGAGCAGGGCGACCGCATCCTCCGCCTTGCCGAATCTCGGTGACAGTCCACCGATCCCCTCCTTCTTCGCAGCCTGACGTGATTCTCGGTGCGGGAGACAAGTAAACTGTCACCGAAACTCCGCTGCTAGACTGCGCCGGATGCGGAGTCTGGGGTGGATCCTGCAGGTGCTGGGCCTGGCCGTCGTCGGCTCGGCCCTGCTGGTCGGCCTCTTCTACGAGGCGCTGCGAACCGAGGTGGCCCTGCTGGCGGTCGGGGGCGTCATCTTCCTGGTGGGGCGGCGCTTGTACAAGGGATGACCGCCTCCCCCCTCCGGACCCCTCCCGAGCTGCAACCTTCGCTTCCCGCGCGCGTAGACAATGACGAAAGAGCAGCCGCAGACGACGGACAAGAACCTGATCGTGGCGGCTCTCGAGGGAGATCAGGAGAGCTTCGGTGAACTCGTCAAACGCTACCAGGGCCGGCTGGTCAACTACCTCTACCGGCTCCTGCGCGACTACGGCGAGGCCAACGACCTGGCCCAGGAGGTTTTCCTCAAGGTCTACCGGGCGCTGGACCGCTACAACCCGAAGTACAAGTTCTCGACCTGGCTGTTCCGCGTCGCCCAGAACGCCGCCATCGACCAGATCCGCAAGCGGCGGCTGCAGCTGGTGTCGATGGACCGGCCGCGGGCCGACGGTAGGGACCAGGGGACCTGGGAGTTCCCTAGCGGCGAGCGCGGACCCTACGGCGAGCTGCGCAACGTCGAGCGGGGAGTGGCCATCCAGGAGGCGATCGAGCGCCTCCCCTGGGAGTATCGGGAGTTGATCGTGCTGCGACACTACGGCGAGCTGTCCTACGACGAGATCGCGACCCTCAAGCAGATGCCCCTGGGCACGGTCAAGAACAAGCTCTTTCGAGGTCGGCAGATGCTCAAGGAGCAGCTGATCGACTTCATCACCGATTAGCGACGGAGATCGAGGCGCATGCCCCGCGAAACGGATCACAACGTCTTTCTCGAATGGCTCTACCTGGAGGCCGACGGCGGACTGTCGACCGCCGAGCGCGCCCAGCTCCACCGCCACCTGCTATCGTGCGCGCGATGCAGGCGGGAGAAGGAGGAGCTGCCGGCCCTGTTCGAGCTCCTGGCGAGCGATCGGGTCGAGGTTCGCGACGGCTTCACGGAGAAGGTGATGAGCGCGCTGCCGGCCGCCGGCTGGGAGGCGCGTCACCCGCGCAGCTGGATCGTGGCGGCGGCGCTGATCGCCGCCCTCGGTGGCCTGTCGGCGATCCTCGTGGGCGCCGGCGCCGGGGATCTGCCGGGCTCGGGCGCCCTGGTGGCGATCGCCGAGCTCTTCCGCTCGACCGTCAGCGCCGGCGCCGGGCTGCTCGGGGCCTCCTGGCAGGGCCTCGGGATGGCGGTCGGCCAGATCGTCGGGGGCTCGGCGACCCAGGCGATCGTCTTCGGTCTCTTCGTCGTCGCCGTCGACGTGCTCTTCCTGCGCTTCCTGATCCGTTCCTGGAGCTCCGAGCGGGCCGCCCAGGGCGCGAAGCGCGAGCGATGATCCGGTGGCCGGCGGCCCTGCTGCCGGTCCTCCTGCTGAGCTTCGCCGCAGAGGCCGGCGCCAGCCCGACGGACGAGGCCGCCGCCCACCGCGGCCTGGTGATCGGCGCAGGCAGCGTCGCCTCGCGCCAGGTGGTCGCCCTGGGACGCGACCTCCAGGTCGATGGCGAAGCCGCGGCCGACGTCGCCGCCATCAACGGCTCGGTCGAGGTCACCGGCAGCGTGCGCGGCGACGTCATCGTCCTCGGCGGCGACGCCCGGCTCGGCTCCGACGCCTGGGTCGGCGGCGACGTCTTCGTCCTCGGCGGCAAGCTCGCCGCCGCCCCCGGAGCACGAATCGACGGCCGCTCGGTCGCCTATCCGACCCTCGGCTCGGCCTGGGTCATCCTGCTCGGCGGTCCGAGCCTCGGCCAGCCGAGCGTCTCGCCGGTCGTCGTCGGCGCCAAGCTGGCCCTGATCGCCGGCTGGCTCGCCTGGACCCTCCTGCTCTTCGCCATCGGCGGCCGTGGCCTCCTGAGCACCTCGGAGGCCATCCGCGAAGAGCCGTTCCGCAGCTTCTTCGTCGGCCTCTCGGGAGTCCTGGCGCTCTTTCTGACCGCCCTGCTGTGCAGCGCCTTCGCCGCCGCCCTGGTCGGCGTGCCGCTGCTCCTCCTGGTCGTCCTGGTCGCCCTGCTGCTCAAGCTCTGGGGCATGGCCGCCCTCTTCCACGCCCTCGGCCACTGGCTCGCGGGCCGGCTCTCCAAGCGCCGCTGGATGCCCCTCAACGCCGCCGTCCTCGGTCTCTGCGTCCTGGGCGCGATCAAGATCCTCCCCTGGGTCGGCGCGTGGGCCTGGACCGTCGCCTCGTTCATCGCCGTCGGCGCTTCGCTCACCACGAAGTTCGGGCGCAGGGAGCCGTGGTTCGAGGGGGTGCCGGCGAGGCTGGAAGCTGGGACGGGGGTTCGTTAGGGTCTACAAAACCCTCATTTGTGGGTTCGATTCCCATCGTCGCCTCGGCAAGAGAACCGCACCGGTCGAGCCTGCCTAGGCCGTCAGCCGCTCGATCCCCACGCCAGCGACGGCCGCTTCCCTTGAAGAACGCAGTCTCGAAGGTAGAGGTTGATGGGCGTTTGGTACGGAATGCCGAGCTCTTGCCCGCGCTTGAACTCCGCCCCCCGATCCCGTAGTCTGGCCCCCTCTCGGCGGCCCGTTTCCGAGCCTCCTTTCTCATGATTCCCCCATACT
>JBFGLX010000041.1:0-16243 GCA_041575955.1 Thermoanaerobaculia bacterium | reverse complement strand
TTGCTGCGGCCGTAGAGATCGGTCGCGTCGGCCGGATCGGTCTCACGGTACGAGCCGCGGCGGCCGTCGAAGACGCAGTCGGTGCTGATGTGGATCAAGCGCGCCCCGATCGCGGCACAGAGGCGCGCCAGCCGGTGGGGCAGCAGCGCGTTGATGGCCACCGCGAGATAGGGGTCGGCGGCGGCGTCGAGCTGTTTGACCAGGCCGACGCAGTTGACCACGAAATCCGGATCGAGCTCCCGCAGCGTCCGTTCGAGACGCTCGCCCTCGGCGGCGTCGACTCCGCCCACCAGGGTCACGCCGTCGAAGACCTCGGGGAAGCGCTCGTAGCCGGCCGGGTCGCGGCGCACCAGCCCGATCACCTCGTGGCCGCGCAGCTGCTGGCAGACCTTGTGCCCCAGCATCCCTCCGGCCCCGAGGGCCACGACTCTGCTCATGGTAAGACGCTCAAAATGGCAAGAAAGCGGCCGTCCGCCCGCCCCGGAGCAGCCGGCCGTCTATAGTACACTCGCGGCACATGGACTGGCTGCGCGTCCTGCTGCCGGCCTTTCTGGCGGCGGTCGTCACCATGCTGCTCACCCCGGCGGTGATCCGGCTGGCCACGAGGCTGCGGGCGGTGGACCTGCCGGGAGGCAGAAAGAGACACCAGAGCCCGATGCCCCGGCTGGGCGGGATGGCCATCGCTGGTGGCATCCTGATCTCCCTGGCGATCAGCCTGGTCCTGCTCTCGAGCAACCTGCCGCGCGGTCTCGAGGCAGGCGAGATCCTGGGCTTCGGCTTCGCCCTGTCGATCATCTTCGCCCTGGGACTGACCGACGACATCATCGGGCTCCCTCCCCTGCCCAAGCTCCTGTGCCAGATCCTGGCGGCATCCATCGTCGTGGCCCTGGGCTGGCAGTTCACCAACCTCCGGCTGCCCGGAGTGGGGAGCTTCTACGTCGGCGCGGTGGCACCGCTGCTGTCGGTCCTGTGGATCGTCGGAGTGACCAACGCGATCAACTTCATCGACGGCCTTGACGGCCTGGCCGCCGGCATCGTGGCCATCATCTCGAGCAGCCTGCTGGTTCTGGCCGTGCTGCAGAAGAGCCCTGAGACGGTCATCGTGACGAGCTGCATCGCCGGCGCCTGCATCGGCTTTCTGCGGCACAACCGGCGGCCGGCGCGAATCTACATGGGAGATTCGGGCTCGCTGATGCTCGGCTTCCTGCTCGCCGCGATCTCGCTGCGCTCCTCGGTCAAGGCGTCCGCGGCTGTCGCAATCCTGGTGCCGATCCTGGCGCTCGGCCTGCCGGTCTTGGACACGCTGCTGGTGATCTGGTACCGCTTCCTGCGCGGTCACCGGCAGATGAACCGGGTCGCCCGCGTCATCCACGCCGACCGCAAGCACCTGCACCACCTGCTGCTCGAGACCCGGGCCGGCCGCTCGAGCGTGATGTTGACGCTCTACGGCCTGGCGATCGGGTTCTGCCTGATGGCGCTCCTGGTTGCGGCCAGCGGTAGCCTCTGGCTGGGGCTCGCCTTCCTGGGGGTGGAGTTCGCGGCGATCCTGCTCATCCGCGAGGCCGGCCTCAGGGCGGAGGCGCGCCGGCTGGCCGAGGCGCGGCGGCGGGGCCTCGACCTCGAGGCCGACCAGCTCCCGGACGAGGCACTCGACCGCAAGCGTCCCGGCCAGGTCAACCCGGCGGCCGCCAGCGACTGACGGGCTTCTCGGCGACCCTCGTTCACAAGTGACGGAACAACCCGAATCCGCCGCGGACGGCTTCCATGGGAGCTAGCGGCACCGTGGCCGAGCGTCTGATCTGGCTCGTCCCCGTGGCGGTGGCCGTCTGCGGTCTGTGGCGCCGACGGGCGGGGCTGGTGGCGCTCGCGGCCGCCCTGCCGCTCTTCGGCTCGCCCCCCGGCGGACCCTACCTCGGGGCGCTCGACTTCGCCGGCCTCGCCGCGATCGCCACCGCCTGGCGCCGCCGCGAGCCGCTGTCGCCGTCGCCACTCGCGTGGCCGGTGGTGGCGTTCGTCGTCGTGAGCCTGGGGACCCTGGTGCCGCCGATCTTCCTGCCCCCTTCGTGGCAGCCCGCGGTCCTGCTCGGAACCGTGCAGGCCCTCCCCGGGGTGGAGAGCTGGAGTGCGCTCTACACCTGGCGGGCGGCGCTCGACCTGCTCCTCGGCGTGGGTCTCTTCGTGGCGGTGCGCCGCGCGTTCGAGGGACGCTCGGTTCGACCCCTGGCGCTGGCGGTGGCCGCGGGCCTCGCGTGCGCCCTGGTCGTCGGTCTCCTCTCGTGGGTGGGTCTGCTTGACCTCGACGGCTACCGCGTGCAGCACGGCACACGCCTGCAGTCGCTGTTCTTCCTCTCCGGCTGGTACTCCGAGTACATCGTCGTGGCGGCACCGGTGGCGCTGGCCGCGCTGGCGGTGGGGGGCCCGTGGGGCCGGCGCCTGCTCGTGCCGCTGGCCGCCCTGTCGATGGCCTCCCTGGCGCTCACCCACCAGCGGGGCGCCTGGGTGGCGGTCGCCGGGCAGGCCGTTTTCTACGGCGCGGTGATCGGGACCCACTGGCTCGGCAAGCCGCGCCGGCTCCGGCGGCAAGCCCTGGTCGCGGCCGCGACCCTGGCGCTGGCCGCCGGGCTCGTGGTCGCGAGCGGCGGCTCGCCGGCACGGCTGCTCGAGCGGGCGCGCTCGGCGCAAACCGGGGTCTTCACCCGGATGCCTATGTGGACCGCCGCCGGAGAGATGATCCGCGAGCGGCCGGCGATGGGCTGGGGCCTGGGCTCGTTCTCCCTCGCTTTCGACCTCAAGCGGCCGCCCGGGACGCCGGGCTCCCACCCCTTTCGCGGCACCGCCCACAACCTCTACCTGCAAGTCGGCGCCGAGTGCGGTCTGATCGGGCTCGCCGCCCTCGCCCTCGTGGGCTGGGCCGCGGCGGTCGGTCTGCGGCGCCCGCGGCGCGGCGACGAGACGCTGGCGCTCGGCCTCGGCGCCTCCCTGGTCGGCGTCGCCGTCTACGGACTGGTCCAGCACATGTTCTACCTGCGCAACATCCACTGGCTGATCTGGCTCGTGCTCGGTGCCGTGGCCGTGGTGAGCCGCCCGAGCGGGCCGGCGCTCCCCGGACGGGCCGCCCAGGCGGCGACGCTCGTCGCCCTGGCGCTCCTGCCGCTGCGCGCGATCTTCGCCGAGCCCCCCGCGAGCGACACACGGCGCAGCTTCGGCCTGCACGAGAGGGAGCCCCATCCCGACGGCGACTTCCGCTGGACCGAGGCTCGTTCGAGCCAGCGGATCCCGTGGGCCGGCGAGACCCTGGTGCTGAGTTTGGCCAACGGCCACCCGCGCGCGGCGGCGCGGCCACCGGTGACCGTCATGGTAGCGGTCGACGGCGAGGAACTCGTTCGGCTCGAGATCAAAGGCGGCTGGGAGGAGCACCGCTTCTTCCTGGGCCCGCCCCGGGCGGAGTGGCTCGTGCTGACTCTCGAGGTGGAACCGACCTTCCGCCCCTTCTCCGACTATCGCGCCTATCCAGATTTCGAGGGCCCCAACGACATCCGCTCCCTCGGCATCGCGGTCAGGGACGTCCGGTGGGCGACTGCCGCCGCTTCTCCTCGGCGTCGATCTGGGAGCGGGCAGGCGCAGGGCGGTCGGCGTCCATCACGTGCCGAAGCGCCAGCGTCGTGATCGCGAAGTAGAGGACGTAGGAGACGCAGGAGGCCCAGGCGGCGCCGACGATCCCCAGGCGGGGAATAAGGAGCAGGTTGGCGACGACGTTCGCGATCGCGGCCAGCACCCCGGCGGCGGTGTTGAGATCCGCCCGCCCCAGGCCGTAGAGGAGGCTCATCGCCAGGATCCCCAGGCCGTTGAAGGCCGCCGCCACGACCAGGACCCGGGCAGGCGCTACCGCCGGCTCGAAGCTGCTGCCGAAGATCACCGGGATGGCCACCGGCGCGACCAGGATGAGCACCGCCGCGAGCACCGCGGAGGTGGCCCCTAGCGACAGCGCCATCTTGCGGATCTCACGACGCGGAACCCGATCTTCGGGCTGCCGGGTGGCCGAGGAGACCCACGGAAAAGCCGCCTGGCCGATCCCCTTGGGCAGATAGAGCGTGACCTCGGCCAGGGTCACCGCGGCGGCATAGAATCCGACCTGCTCGGTCGGCAGGAAGTAGGCCAGCAGCAGCGCGTCGATCCGGTAGTTGAGGAGATTCGCCAGTGAGCCGAACATCATGTGCAGACCCTCGCGGATCTGGAGCCGCAGGAAGCGCAGCCGCTCGGCGGAGCCGAGCCGGCCGGCCCCCGAATCGAGCTTGCCCGCGAGGAACCCGGCCTTCAGGAGCAGCGCCAGCAGGTAGAGCGGCAGCAGCACCTCGCCATCGAGCCCCGCGATCCGGCAGCCGAGCGTTCCCAACCCGAGGACGCCGTAGTGGATGAGATGCCCCCGGGCAACCAGCAGGAAGTCGCCCCGCCCGAAGTGGATCCCCTGAAGACCGAGCTGAAGGACCTGGGCCGCGATCAGGAACGGCAGGGAGACGCGGGCGACAATGCCGAAGTCGGTGAACACCGAGTCGCCCAGGAACCGGTAGAGTGCGAGACAGATCGGGAGGGCCGCCGCCAGGCTCAGCACCGCCAGTATGTAGGTGTTGGTCCGCAGCCCGGGCACCCACGAGGGCTCCTTGGCACTGAGCCGCACCACCGAGGACGCGGCGCCGAGGTCGAGGGTCAGAGCGAGTAGCATGATGACCGACATGCTCAGGGCGACCATGCCGAGCACCGAGGCGCCGAACAGGTGGGAGACCAGCAGGAAGAAGACGGCCCTGCCGGCCACCAGGACGAGGAGCGAAGTGAGCGAGCTGGCTGCGGAGCGAAGCATGAGGTTCCGATGACACTCGGCTTTCCGGATCGTATCCGCAACGGCGGCGGGATCGTGCATCGGCCCGGTTTTCGCCGGACCCCTGCCGCCACCGGCTCGTCCGCGGTCCGGAGCCGCCTCCGCGCGCTGCTCTTCCCGCTGCTCTTCTTCGAGGCGTATCTGGCCCTGACCCTCGCCCTCTTCGCCTTCGGACCCGTCGAGCCCGTGTTCGACGACCGTACCGCCGTCTGGGCCTACGCGCTTCTCGGCCAGGTCGCGATCGCCGTCGGCTTCGTGGTCGGCAGCATCGGACCGCCGCGGACCGCCACCGGTCGAGCGCCGCTGCTGCCGATTCTCAAGCTGGCGATCGTGGTGTCGCTCGCGCTGCTCGCGGTCAGCCTCCAGTACCGGAACTACGGCGATATGTCGCTCGTCGAGGCGCTGGCCGACCCGGGCGCCGGCTACCAGGCGAAGCAGGAGTCGCTCCGGTGGCGCGAGTCGACGCCGATTATCTCGGCGCTGCGGGCGCTGGCCGGACCGCTGATCGGGCTGTCGCTGGCCGGCGGCATCCTCTACTGGCGCCGGCTACGGCCCCTCTGGCGCCTGCTCTGGCTGGCCGGCGTCGCCTGCTGGGCCTCCGAATCGGTCCTGACCGGCTCGTCGAAGGGGCTCTTCGACCTCGTCTTGACCTTTCCGTGGCTCATCTGGCTCGCGATGCGGCACTCGGGGAGGAGTCCAAGGGGATGGGGCTCGCGGCTCCGGCGGAGCGTGCCGCTGGTGCTGGCGGTCGCGCTCCTGGCGCTCGGCATCGAGGCCTTCAGCTACTTCACCCATTCGCGGGCCCGGGATCCGAAGGGCCTCTACCCGGTCGAGCGGATCGGCTGGTCCGAGCCGCTCTACGGGGTCGAGCTGCCCGAGGGGCTGGAGCACCGCATCTACATGGTGTCGCGCTATCTGACCTATGGCTACAACGGCCTCGCCGGCTCGCTCGAGCTGCCGTTCGAGTGGTGCTACGGGGTCGGGCACTCCGGGCTCCTGTCGCGGCTCGCCGCCCGGCTGAGCTCGGACCCGGAGGCCCTGCTCACCAAGAGCTATCCCGCCCGGTTGGAGCGGGAGACGGGCTACAGCTCGACCGCCGTCTGGCACACGATCTACCCGTGGCTGGCGTCCGACCTCACCTTCCCGGGGGCCCTTCTGTTCATGGCGCTGATGGCCTTTCTGCTCGCCCGGGTCTGGTCCGACTGCCTGGCGAGCCGCGATCTTTTCGCCGGCGCGCTGCTCGTCCAGCTGATCCTGATGTTCTTCTACGTGCCCGCGAACAACATCCGGCTCTACTTCTCCGAAGAGCTGTTCTCCTTCTGGGGACTCCTGGTCCTCTGGCTGCTGACCCGCGGCCGGCGCGTGGACTCCGAGACATCTGGATAAACCAGACCCGGGACGAGAGTCGAGCTCCTGCGGGGGAGCGCCGCGAGGAGGGTGTCCCGGGAGCGAGCTCCAAACGGAGTTTCGCCAGCCTGTCCTTCCCGTCGGTGTTGACGTTAGAATGCCGTAGAGGCCGCATCGGAGCCGCTCCGCCGGCCCGGGAACGGCCAGAGGAGAACCCCACGGCATGCAGCCAGCACGCGAAGCCCCCAACCCGACACCGCAGGCGGTCGAGTATCTGAGGCCCCAGGAGATGGCTACCTTCCTGCGCCGGAACTGGCTCAAGCCGGCGCTGGGCGCGGCGCTGCTGGCCGCCATCACCCTCGGGTTGGTGCTGCTGTCCGGACCCACCTACGAAGCCTCGGCCACGCTGATGGTGGCGCCGGCGCGCTTCTCCTCGGATCTCAAGCCGGCCGCGCTGAGCGTCCTCGGCTATCAGCGGCTGCTGGAATCGGACGAGATCCGGGCCGAGATGCGCACGCGGCTGCTCGAGACGGGAGTGCTGGCGGAAGGCGACAAGCTCGACCTGCGCTCGCGCATCTTCACCGCCAGGCGCGCCGACGAGCTGCCCCTGGCGCCGATTCTGGAGGCGGTCGCGCGCAGCAAGGAGCCCGACAAGGCCGCGGCCATCGCCAACGAGTGGAGCCGGGCGTTCGTGGATGCGGCCAACCGCCTGCGCGGCGATACCGTGGCCCCCACCCTGGCGGTGGTCGAGAAGCTGTACGAGACCGAGCGCACGGAGCTCCAGGGGCTGACGCAGCTGCACATCGAGGAGGCGGCCAGGTTCGCCGAGCGGATCGACGAGGCCGACAACCGCTGGGATCGGCTGCAGCGCGAGAAGGAAACCACCTGGGACCGCAAGATCGCCGATCTCGAGGCGGAAGCGGTGGACAATCTGGAGGCCTACCAGGCCGAGACCCGATCGATGATCGAGAACTACGCCGCCCAGTGGCAAGACGAGGTCGCCGCGAACGTCGAGATCGCTGCGGCCGGAGAGGAGCCGGGGAAGCTGCCACAGGCCCTCCACGAACGCCTCCTCCAGATCGTCTCGCTGCGGACGCGGCTCGCCCAGACGGCCAGGGTCTTGAGCCTCGAGAACTCCGGCTCGGGGGACTCCCTGCTGAAGCTCGCCCTGCTCCTCGACAGCGGCCAGGAGGGCGGACCCAGCGACTGGGCCAGCCAGAGCCTGATGACCGAGGAGCCGAACCCGGTGCACTCCGAGCTGGTGCTGCGCCTCTCCGAGGTCGAGACCGGCGTCGAGGACCTCAGCACCGATGAGCAGCAGAGCCTGCAGCGGCTGATCCACGGGCTCGAGCAGCGGCAGCAGCAGCGCAGCGCCGGCCTCGACAAGCTGATCGCCCGTCAGACCCTGGCCGTGCACGAGGCCCGCCGGCAGAAGGCCTTCGTGCTGCGCGAGCTGCAGCGCGACCGCCAGCGCGAGCTCGACCGCCTGAGACGGGAGCGCGACCAGCGTCTGGCCCAGCTCGACCTGGAGATCAAGTTCCAGCGTGGCGCCTTCGAGGTCCTCGCCGAGAACTTCAACCAGGCGCGCCTGGCGCGGGCCGAGGAGGAGGTGCGGGACGTGCGCGTCGCGGCCGCCGCGGTGCCCCCCGACCTGCCGCTGCCGCGCAACACCGTGCCCAAGCTGATCGTCGCCCTGGTGGTCGGCGGCCTTGCCGGTCTGCTGCTCGCGTTCGCCGCGCCGAGAAGGCCCTCGCCTGCCGGCTAGCCGAGCAGGCGGCCGGCGGCGACCTCGCGCAGCTCCTGCCGGAAGCGCTCCTGGGCCGGGCCGCGGGCCACGTGCTCGACCGCCCACTGCCGGCCGCGGCGGCCGAGCTCGACCAGGCGCTCACGGTCCTCGAGCAGCCGGCCGACCTCCCGGGCGATCGCCTCGGGGTCGGTCTCGCCGACGCTGATGCCGCCGCCGGCGGCCAGCACCGCCCGCGACGACGCGAGGTGCGTGGGCGCCACCGCCAGGACGCAGCGGCCAGCCATCATGTACTGGCTCAGCTTGCCCGAGAATGACAGTGCCGTGTAGTCGGTGTACGCGGCCTCGAAGGACTCGGTATGCACCAGCACGTCGGCCTCGTGGTAGATGCGCGGCAGCTCCTCGTAGGGCGCCCAGCCGGCGAGCTCGGTGATCGGGGGCACGTCCAGCTCGCTGCCGTAGGCGTCCAGCTGCTCCGGGAACGAGTGGATGATCAGGCGCGCCTCCGGGCCGCCCGACTGCCGCAGCCTCTCGAGGGCCAATGCCAGCTGGCGCAGGGGCTGCCAGCGTCCCAGGCCGACGTTGCCGGTGAAGACCAGACGCAGCGGGCCGTCGGCGGTCCGCGGCGAGGGATCGTAGCTTTCGGGATCCACCAGGGTGGCGAACCAGCGCCAGTCGCCGCCGTAGCGGGCGCCGTACTCCTCGGCCATGATCGGGCTGTTGCCGGCGGTGCCGCCGGCCGCCTCGAGGGTGCGCAGGAACCAGCGCTGCGAGTCGGCGCGCAGGAGCCCGGAAAAGGGCCCCCGGTCGTAGAGCGAGGTCACGTAGTCGTCGGCAACGCGGATGAACAAGGGCAGACCCAGCTCGGTGCAGGCCCGGCAGGTGACCCGGGTGAGGCAGTAGTTGCCGAGGCAGGCGTAGACGACGTCGGGTCGGATCTCGCGGAGCTGCCGCCGCACGACCGCCCCGATCCAGGAGTGCGCATACCAGACCTCCTGGACCAGCTTCAGCCAGCGGTGGATGAAGCTGTGGCGGCGCAGGTACTGGAGCAGGTGATGGCGCGCGGTCACCTCGAGGCGCCGCCGCGCGGCCGCCTCCGACTCGCCGTCGGCCGTGCCGTCATCGGAACCACCGCGGATGCGGATCACCCGGCCCGAGGTGCGGATCATCCTGAAGTCGGTGCAGACGTCGAACTCCGGCTGGTGGGGCACCACCACCGGAAAGTAGATCTGCGTCAGCCGGTCCTTGGGCCAGCCGGCGAACAGCGAGCTCATGATGATCCCGTTCGACGTCTTGCTGCTCAGCGGATTAGCCGCGATGATGCAGACGCGCGGGAAGCGCTCGGCGGCGACCGGCCGGGGCGCCGCCGCGGGGGACCGCACGGGCTCGCGGGGCCCGGCATGCTCCCGCAACCGCGAGACCAGTCGCTCGAGCGAGTGCGCCCACTCCGTGCGCGCGGCCGTCCGGCCGTCGGCGGTCGAGATCGGCAGCGTCCTGGCCACCGGCTCCGAGCGCTCGGCTCCGATCAGGGCCTCGAGGATGGCGGTCGGGCTCATCGGGTCGAAGATCGCGACGCCGTCCAGCATCCCGCGGGCGATGCCGTGGTGGCCCGGGATGTCCGACGCCGCGATCCGGCGGCAGAGGACCAGGGCCTCGAGCAACGAGACCGGCGACGCCTCCACCAGCGAAGGGAGGATGGCCAGCTCGCAATCGCGCAGCATGGCCAGAACCTCGTCCCGCGTGAGCCGGTGCGGTCGCAGTTCGACGTCGTCTCGGCCGCTCGCGAGCCGCTTCACCCTTGCCAGGATCTGTGGGAAGCCGGCCGGGCCGGCCAGGACCAGCCGGAGCTTTCCACCCTGCTCCCGATACCTCCGGTGCGCCTCGATCAGGCGCTCGTAGTTCCGGTAGGGAACAAACGAGCCTACCGAGACGATCGAGCCGGCGGTGCCTGGGTCGAGGGCGCGCGAGGCCTCGAGGGCCTCCTCGAAGCGGACGTCGAGGACGTTGTGCAGCACCGGCAGGCCGAGCCCCGTCCGGTCCGGGATCGACTCCGAGATGCGCAGGGTGGCCCTCGCTCGGCGCAGAGCCAGCTCGCTCAGCACCCTCAGGGTCAGCCGGTATCCCGACTCGCGCAGTCCCCCGCCGGGTCCCAGCCAGGCCCAGGCGTTCTGCGGCATGTAGAGGTAGCCACCGCGCGCGAAACGGCGCAACGGGACGATGTTACGGGTGATCAGGGGAGTGCCCAGGGCGTTGGCGCTGAAGCGTCTCGGCAGGAGCGAGGCCGCGAACGCCAGGTTGCTGGTGAGCACCTGGCTGCCGCCGCTCGAGCGCCCGATGTCGGCGAGGTGACGGACGGGCCATTCGATCGATCGACTCAAGTCACGCTCCCTTGCGACCCCGGTCGGCCGCCAAGCCCTCATGCTAGACTCGTGCCGCTCTCTCGCTCGAAGAGCTCCCTCCGAGAGCCCGCCGCCGGAACGTCAGATCATAGTCGATGCAGGAACGACTCTCTCGAGCGCCGACCGCCGGCCGTGTGAGCGCGCGGCTGGCCCAGGTCCTCCTGGCACTCGCGACCTTGGGGCTAGGCGGCACTCTCTTCTTCTGGCATCTGGCGTCCGAGCGCGCCGAGCTCTCGGTCGACAGCCTCGGCACCGAGCAGCGCCAGGCGCTGGTGCGTGAGCTGCTGGAGTCGAGCCCCGGAATCCACCGGAGCACCTGGTTCGAGCCCCGCATCGCCTACACGCTGCAGCCCCGAAGGGAGCATACGGCCTGGCAGGACACCTTCACCGCCAACGAGCTGGGCTACCGGACCCATCCGGTCGCCAAGCCGCCCGGCGCGCTGCGGATCGTCTTCGCCGGCGACTCGTGGACGTTCGGCATGTGGGTCTCGGAGGCCGAGTCGTTCCCGGCGCGGCTCGAGGCGCTGGCGAGCGAGCGCGCGGGCGGCCCCGAGCCGGTCCAGTCATGGATCCTGGCGCTGCCCGGCTACAACACCTTCAACCAGATCGCCGCGCTCGAGACCTTCTTCGATCGGCTCCGACCGGATGCGGTGGTGCTCGGCGTCACGACCAACGACGTCAGCAGCTCCTTGAGCGTCCTGCCGGACGGCTCGCTGGGACCGCCCAGATCGCCGGTCGACTCCTTCGACGATCCGTGGCCGCTCGAGTACCGGGGGCTGATGACCAACTCGTTCGTCTACCTCGAACGATGGCGCGCGGTCGTCCGGGCGATCGCCGGGCTGGAGCGACGCCTGCGGGAGCGATCGGTGCCGCTGCTGGTCTTTTTCACCGGCCTCTGGGACGAGCGCTTTGCTCAGAAACTGATCGCCGAGTCGGGCATCGACGCTCCCTACCTGGTCACGCCGGAGGAGGTGACCCGGCCCGACTGGCTGAACCCGCCGCCGATGTACCACGGCAGCCCGCGGGCCCACGCCGTCTACGCGCGGCTGGTCTACCGGGGGCTCGAGACCCCGTTCGGTTGGGCGCCGCTCGAGGAGGCGCCGGAGATCGCGGGCGTGACCGTCCGACATCGAGCGGAGCTGGGCGAGGAGGCGGTGCGCGCGGGAGACCAGGCCCTCGAGCTCCACACCCGCAACCGGGTCCTGCCCCGCTTCGAGCCCTCGCGCGACCCGAAGGTGAAGCTCCAGTGCTTGGCCGGCGTCGACCCGGCCACCGGCCTGGCCGGCCGCCACGCGGCTCTCCTCATGCGCCGCGAAGCGGAGCGCGAGCGGCTCGCGATCCGGCTGCGCAGGGCAGACGGCGGCAGCTTCCCCTACCCGATGGAGGTCGATGTCTTCGTCCCCTCGGCGCGCGGCGGCACCCGCGGAAGTGCCCGTCTCGGGCGCGACGGTCCGGAGACGCTCGAGCTGGAGGTCGACCTTCCCCCGGACGTCGCACCGGGCGTCTCCTTCGAGGTCATCTTCACGGCACCGCGGGCCACGGTAACCGACGGCTCCCTGGTGCCCCGCTCGTTCTACATCGAGCGCATCGAGCAGCTCTGAAGCTCCGTCCGCTGAAGGGGCAACTCGACGGAAGAGAGTTGTGAACCGACAAACCTCCGGCGTGATCTGTAACGAACCCTCGCGGCCCACGATCTTGGTTACTGAATGGGCCAGATGACGGAGCGCGAGACCCTCGACCTCCTGGCGGGCTTTCTCGCCGGACGTGGCGACGGCGACGAAAGCGACGCGCTACACCGGCACCTCTTGGAGTGCGAGGACTGCCGGGAGTGGGCCGCCGGGACCGGGCACCCGACCAGCGACGAGCTCGCGCACCAGGCCGTCGGTCGGGGGCGGCTCGTGGCTTCGGAGCACCGGTGGGTCGCCCGGCATCTTGAGGCCTGCTCCGAGTGCCGTCGTGAGGTGGAGCTCACGCGGGCCGCGCTCTCCGCGGCGCGGGCCGAGTCGCCCGCGCCCCTGCCGTTCGTCGGCCGCGGACCCCGCGCCTCGTACCTGGCGCCGCGCTGGGCGATCGCCGCCGGCCTGATCCTGGTCGCGGCACTCGCTTTCACCTTCGGCCGCACACCCGCTCCCGAGGGGCTGCGCGACCGGGTGCTCAAGTCCCAGACCCTGGCCGGCACGCGCCTGGTCGAGGCGCCCGGCTCGATCACCGCCACCGCGGTCACCATCGACAGCGGCAGCTCGGTGGTCTTCCGGGCCGGCACGACCATCGCCCTGGGCAACGGGTTCGCGGTCGCCAATGGCGCGACCCTGGAGGTCCAGAGCGCCCTCGGCCCGGGCGAGGCGCTGGTGCCGAACGGGTCGTCGTGAGCGACCGGCGAGAGAAACTTCGTGGAATCGTGAATGAGGAACCAGTAACAAAAGGAGGCAAGAGATGACTAGGAGCACAACTGTACGAATCGCCATTCTAGCGGCCCTTGCGATCGTCGCGCTGCCGCTGGTGGCGAACGCCCAGACCGGGGTCCTGTTCGTGGTCAACAACAAGGTCGGCATCGGCACCTCGACCCCGAGCGATCCGCTGCACGTCAAGTCTACGACCGCCGGCAACAAGGTGATGACCCGGCTGTCGAACAACGGCGCGCCCTTCCTGTTCTACGAGAACACCGGGCTCGGCGTGACCTGGGGCATCAACCCCACCGGTGCCGGCGACTTCACCATCACCAAGACCGGCACCGGCGGCGCGGAGATGACCATCCAGCAGAACGGTCAGGTGACCATGGGACCCGGCGGCCTCCCGAGGTTCAGGCTCGACCCGGTCGGCAACGTGACCATCCAGGGCACGCTGACCCAGATGTCGAGCCGCGCCTTCAAGGAGGGCTTCACGCCGCTCGACAGCCGCGAGGTGCTCGACCGCGTGACCCGGCTGGAGGTGCCGGAATGGAGCTACAAGCAGCAGAGTGAGCGCCACATCGGACCGATGGCCGAGGAGTTCCGGGCCGCCTTCGGGCTGGGCGCCGCCGACACCGGCCTGGCCCCCGGCGACCTCGCCGGCGTCACCCTGGTGGCGCTCCAGGGGCTCTACGACGTGGTCCAGGAGAAGGACCAGCGGATCGCCGAGCTGAGCCAGGAGCTGGCCGAGCTGCGCACCCTGGTCGAGGCGCTCGCCGCGCGTTAGCCTGCGACCGCGAGACCGAAATCTGATCGAGCCGAGGGCCCGGCGCACCGCCGGGCCCTCGTGAGCTCCTACTCCCCGGCCAGCGCCGCCTCGAGCGCCGCGAGCCGCGCCTCGAGCTCGTCGATCACCGCGTCGCGCTCCTCGAGCTTCTGGTTCAGGCCCTGGATCGCCGCCAGCGCCACGCCCGAGTAGTCCACCAGCGAGATGCTCTCGCCGTCGCGGCCCAGCCCGAAGGCGGCGTGGAAGTCCTCGGCCATGGGGCCGAGGTGGCGCTCGCGGTCGGCCGCGGTGCCGAGGGCGTAGCTCCACTCGGCCATCGGCAGGGCCGCCACCTTGGCCAGCACCCGGCGCGGGTCGACCGGCTCGACGGCGGTCTTGGCGCCCCGGCTCGACGCGACGGTGCCGAAGATCGTGCCGTTGACGGTCAGGTCGTTCTCGATGGTCACGTTGTCGGAGGTGTCGAGCACGATCTCGTTGACCCCCGTGCCGCCGTGCGAGATGGCGAAGTCGCCCACCGCGTTGACCAGGAAGGTGTAGGCGTTGCCGGTGCTGTTGCGCATCGTCACGCCGGTGTTGCGTCCGGTGGCGTTGACGTTCTCGAGCTCCAGCAGGGTCGCCGTCGAGTCGCTCTTGCGGACGTGCAGGTCGTTGTTCGGGCTGCTGGTCCCCATGCCGACGTCGCCGTCGACGTCGGTGAAGATGGCGTTCGAGGGCGCTCCCGGGCGGATCCGGAAGGGCAGCGCCGAGCCGCTGGTGACGTCGCGGACGAAGAAGTTGGTCTCGTTGCCGGCCACGTCCCAGGTCTGGGGCGTGAAGCCCGCCGAGCCGTCCTGCTGCAGGCGCAGCGTCGGCGTGTCGCCGTCGATCACGTGCAGCTCCACCGAGGGGGTCGCGGTGCCGAAGCCGACCCGGCCGCCGTCGTCGACGTAGAGCGCGTTGTTGGGGGCGGTGCCCTCGATGGCGAACGGCGTCGACTCGACGCCGCTGCCACTGGTCGCGGTGGTCCCCAGCCAGTCGATCGCGAACTCGTTGGCGCCGCCGTTGGTCGATTCGTTGGCGCGCAGCTGCCAGTCGCCGCGCGGGAACGAGGCGGCGGTGCTGGTGTCGATGAACGTGATCCGCAGGTTGTTCTCCTTGAGCCTGAGGGTGTCGAAGCCGAAGACCTCGGAGTTGCAGACGCAGTCGACGCCGATGCAGGCCGAGCCGTCGACGATCAGGTCGTCGAGGATGCACTGATCGGCCGCCGCCGGTCCGGCGGCGAGCGTCCCGACGAGGGCCGAGAGAACGGCGGCCACGAGGGTCCGTTGGTCAGTCTTCATGGTCAGCGCTCCTCCGTGTCTGCGGCCCGGGGGTCCGCCGGCCGGCGCTCGACCGCGTACTCGGCGTAGCCCTTGCGAACGCCCTGGACCAGGTAGTCGAACTCCACCTCCTCGCCGTCGGCGCTCCGCACCACCAGCCGGCGCGGAGACTTCTCGGCCACGTAGAGCCGGCTCCAGCCGCCGATGGGGGTGAGCTGGACGGTCAGCCCCGCGGCCTCGGTGACGGCGCCGAAGTGCCCGGGCAGCTCGATCACCGCCTCGCCGCCGTCCGTTCGCGCGCTGCCCCGGTGGTAGGTGCCGGCCTCGGGCCCTTCGAGGGCGGCGTAGACCAGCTCCCGGCCGGCGTCCGCCGGGTCGGCGGCGACGAAGCTCTTGGTGCCCCGGACCTTGAGCGAGCCGTCGATCTCGAGGTCGCCGGTCTGCTTGTCCAGGCGTCCCGGCTCCGGCTCGCCCTGGACGACGAAGGCGCCGTCGCGGACCGAGAAGCTGCCCGACTGCGCCGGGACCGGCTTCGGCAGCCCGAGCTCCCTGAGATCGACGCTCCGTCCCTGGTCGAGGGCCTCGCGCGCCGCCGCCAGCTGCTTCTTCTGCCGGGGCGAGATCGCGTGCGCCACCCGCAGCTCGTAGCTGTAGGTGCCGTCGGGCAGCCGGCCGAGCCCCTTGTCCTCGGCCGCCAGATAGGGCGGCTCCGGGGTCTCGAAGTCCCGGCGCAGGTGGACGTCGCCGCTAGAGACGACGAGCGAGATCGTCCGGTACTCGACCACCGGCTGCCACTTGATCACCTCCTTGGCGACCTCCATCCGGGCCACCGTCTCCCCCTGGGCGACGGCCGGCGCCATCCCCAGGGCCAGCGCCGCGCAGGCGGCCGCAACCCGCCACCTCCCGTTCGCTCCCGTTCGTGATCGCAACCCTCTCATCCTGACCTCCTTGTCTTTGGGGCTCGAAGCCGCCGGCCAGCCGCGCGGTTTCCGCCGGCGATCGTCGAGCGGCCTCGGCCCGCTGTTGGTAGAAGCGCCTCCTTCATACCATACGGGCAGAAACGGAAAGGCCCGGCCGCGCGCGGCCGGGCCCGGGCTTCGAGCTCTCGACGCCGAGCGGCTACTCGGGCGTCTCGAGGGCCTGGAGGCGCGCCGTGAGGGCGTCGATGGTCTCCTGCTGCTCGAGCGTGTAG
Source organism: Thermoanaerobaculia bacterium (assembly GCA_041575955.1). Lineage (GTDB taxonomy): Bacteria > Acidobacteriota > Thermoanaerobaculia > Multivoradales > JAHEKO01 > JAHEKO01. Next base: position 216 of record JBFGLX010000041.1, on the reverse strand, counting down.
AGGAACAGCTCCTCGATCTTCTCGAGCAGGCGGCCCTGGTGCGACTGCAGGTTGACCCCCTTGGCCTCGATCTCCTCGGCGCTCGGGACGTTCGGCAGGTGCTTGTTCAGCGCGATGAAGGCGCGCACCTCGTCGAGCGGCATCAGCGGGTAGTCGGGCTCGAAGACATAGTCGGCGCAAGTGCCGGTGCCGGCCGGGAAGGTGCTGTTGTCGTTG
>JBFGLX010000040.1:0-16278 GCA_041575955.1 Thermoanaerobaculia bacterium | reverse complement strand
TGAGATTGTGCTCGCGGGCTCCGCGAACGACGATCGAGTCCATAGACGGGGGATTGTAGCCGCACCGTCGGCGGCGCCGGCCCCGGGTCGAGCCCGGCCCGACGGCCCGCCGCCGGGCCTGCTACAGTAATCGCCCAGGGAGGCCACGACGATGCATTTCGAGTCCCCGCAGCACGAGCAGGTCCACGACCAGGTAGGGGTGTTCCTCGACGAGCTCTTCGACGCTCCCCACCACGACCCCTCGAACGGCCACTACTACGTCGGCTACGGCAGCACCATCCTGGAGCTCTCGGTCGAGCCCTACGGCCCGGAGGACACCCTGGTCGAGGTGACCGCGTACTGCGTCCAGGGCGTCGAGCCCGCCGAAGAGCTCGCCTTCGGCCTCCTGCAGCTCAACCAGCAGCTGCCGATCGGAGCGTTCTCGATCGTCGGCCGCGACATCTTCTACTCCCACACCCTGCTCGGCCGGTCGCTCGACCGCAAGAACCTGCTCGGCACCATCGCCGCGGTCGCCGAGGTCTCGGACAAGTACGACGACCTGATCGTCCAGAAGTACGGCGGCCAGACGGCGCTCGACCGGATTCGCGACACCGGCGGCCGCAAGAAGCGGCGCGAGGCGCTCGAGTCGAGATCGACCTGAGCCGAAGGGCTCGAGAGCGCCCGGTCGCGACCGGACGGGCGTCGGCCGCGGGCGCTCCGATCAACCCCGCCGGCCCATCTCCTCTTCGACCTCGCGCTCGGCCTGGCGCTTCTTCTTCGCCTGCCGCTTGTCGTAGAGCTTCTTGCCGCGCGCCAGGGCGATCTCCACCTTGATCCGGTTCTTCTTGAGGAACACCGCCAGCGGCACGCAGGTCAGGCCCTGGAGCGTCGTGCGGCCGAAGATCTTGTCGATCTCGCGCCGATGGAGCAGCAGCTTGCGCGGCCGCTCGGGATCGTGATTCTGCCGGTTGCCGTGGCTGTAGGGACCGACGTGCGCCCCCACCAGCCAGGCCTCGCCGTCGCGAACCTCGACGTAGCTGTCCTTGAGCTGGATCTTGCCGTTGCGAATCGACTTGACCTCGGTGCCGACCAGGACGAGCCCGGCCTCGAACGTGTCGAGGATCTCGTAGTCGTGCCGGGCACGCCGGTTGGTCGCGAGCATTGCGGTGACAGGATACTCAATTCAGCGACCTGGGCTGGAGGAGTGTCCCGTAGTGCTACAGTCGTATGAATGAGCCTTGGTGGGGCAGCCATTCTCGCCGGGCTTCTCTCCATCTTCGGCGGCCAACCGACTACGGCGCAGCTCTCTGATCTCTCGGTCGACGTCGTCGATGGCCGTCTCGAGGTGAGCTTCCGGCTTCGTGAAGCGATCGACGAGGAGCTCATCGAGCGTATCGAGACCGGCCTGCCGAGCGGTTTCCGCTACCAGTTCAAGCTGGTGCGGCCGACCCGGAACTGGTTCGACAACACGCTCATCACGAGCCAGCTCGAGGCGGTCGCCATGTACAACGCCGTCACCCGCGAGTACCAGGTCAACTACAAGCTCGACGGCAAGCTCACCACCAGCCGGGTGCTGACCGATCGTCAGGAGCTCGAGGCCGCGCTGACGCAGTTCGACCGCTTCACGCCCTTCCCCATCGAAGAGATCAAGGCGCGCAAGCCGATCCACCTGCGGGTGCGCGCCGAGCTCGGCAGGCGCAACCTGCTGCTGCTGATTCCGACCACGATTCACACCGACTGGATCGAGTCGGAGCGTTTCGTGCTCGGCGCCGCCACCGGCGACCAGGAATAGCCAGCCGACGATGGACATTCGCGAGGAGCTGCTGCGCCGGCGCAAGGACAGTCGCTGGATCATCGGCGCCCTCGGCGCCCTGCTGCTGATCCTGTCGGCCATCTTCTACTTCATCCAGCGCAGCCGCGACCTGCCGATCGACGAGGTCACCAACCGGGTGCTGCTGTTCGTCCTCTGGTACATCAACCTGGTCCTGATCATCACCATCCTGTTCGTTCTGCTGCGCAACCTGTTCAAGCTGGTGGTCGAGCGCCACCAGGGCCTCTTCGGGTCCAAGCTGAAGACCAAGCTGGTGTCGACCTACATCGCCCTGGCGCTGGTGCCGGTGCTGCTGCTCTTCGTCTACGGCAGCCAGCTGCTCCAGGGCTGGATCGACCGCTGGTTCAACGAGCCGGCGATCAAGCAGGTCATGGAGCAGGGCTACGAGGTCGCCCAGGCGCTCTACGTCCAGGCCAACGAGCGCAACCTGCGCGACGCGCGGCGGGTGCTCGACGAGATCGAGGGGCTCGAGCTGCAGGATCCGGGCGCAAGGCCGGCGCTGGCGCGCAAGCTCCAGGCGCTGCTCAACGAGCTCGAGCTCGACTTCCTCTCCGTCTACCGGGACACGGATTTCGTGCACGCCATCGTCCGGCCCCAGTCGGGCATCGGCGTGGTGCCCGACCATGGCGACCGCTTCCTGCTCGAAACGCTCGACAAGGGGGTCGGCGAGAAGATCCTGCCGATGCCCGAGGGCCAGGGCCGGGTGCTGCTGTCGGCGGTCGCCGGCGGCCCGTCCGGCGAGACGCGAACCATCGTCGTCACCGGCTCGCACCTCGAAGCGCGCCTCGCCAGCCAGAGCGAGAAGCTGATCCAGGCGTTCCAGGGCTACCGCCAGCTGGAGGTGCGCAAGAGCGACATCAAGACCACCTACCGGCTGACCTTCCTGATGGTCACGCTGGTCATCCTGCTGATGACCTCCTGGGTCGGCCTCTACCTGGCGCGGCGGGTGATCGTGCCGATCGAGGCGGTCGCGGAGGGCACCCGGCGGCTGTCCGAGGGCGATCTCGACTACCAGGTCGAGGTGCCGGCCGACGACGAGCTGGGCGTGCTGGTGCGCTCGTTCAACCGCATGACCACCGAGCTGCGGCGCAACAAGGAAGATTTGATGGCGGCCAACCGCGACCTGGCCGAGGAGCGGGCGGTGATCGCCGCGGTGCTCCAGAACGTCGCCGCCGGCGTCATCTCCATCGACCAGGAAGGGCGCATCATCACCTGCAACCGGGTGGCGCTGACCATGCTCCGCCAGCCCAACGAGCAGGCGGTGGGCCGGCCGTTCCAGGAGCTCTGGCAGGACCCCGAGCGCCGCAAGCTGGCGGAGCTGTTCGAGGAGGACCCGGGGCCGTCGGGCCGGCTCAGCCGGGGCCTGCGCCTCTTCCTGGGCGACGAGTGGAAGACGTTCGAGGCCAAGGTGCGGACCATGCGCGACCGCGACGGCAACGTCAGCGGCCGGGTAATGGTCCTCGAGGACCTGACCGAGCTGATCAGCGCCCAGCAGATGGCGGCCTGGAACGACGCCGCCCGCCGCGTCGCGCACGAGATCAAGAACCCGCTGACGCCGATCAAGCTGACCGCCGAGCGGCTGCTGGTGCGCTACCGCCAGAAGGACCGCAGCCTCGGCAAGGCGCTCGAGGAGGGGATGGAGACGATCGTGCGCGAGGTCGACTCGATGCGCGGCATGGTGGACGAGTTCTCCCGCTTCGCCCGCATGCGCCCGCCGCAGCCGACCCAGGTCGACCTCGGCCGCCTGGTGGACGACACGCTCAAGCTCTACGAGAGCCTCAAGCCGGGGGTCGAGATCGAGGGGGTGATCGCCCCGGACGCCCGCAGCGCCCTGATCGACGGCGAGCAGATCCGCCGCGCCCTGATCAACCTGCTCGACAACGCCGTCGAGGCCACCAGCGCGCCCGGCCGGGTGAGCGTCAACGTGCACGCCAGCAACGGCTCGCTGATGATCGACGTCGCCGATACCGGCGCCGGCATCCCGGCGGCCGCGCGGGAGAAGCTCTTCCTGCCGCACTTCTCGACCAAGGGGCGCGGCACCGGCCTCGGGCTGTCGATCGTCTATCGCATCATCAACGAGCACCACGGCTCGATCAAGGTCGAGGACAACCAACCACGCGGGACGGTGTTCCGCATCCAGCTGCCGCAGGGGTAAGAATGCTCGAGACCATCCAGGATCAACTCAAGACCGCCCTCAAAGCCGGCGAGAAGGAGAAGGTGGCGACGCTGCGCCTGCTCCTGAGCTCGGTCAAGAACGAGCAGATCGCCCGTGGCGCCGAGCTCGACCAGGCCGCTTTTCTCAAGCTGGTGCAGAAGGCGATCAAGCAGCGCCAGGACTCCGCCGAGCAGTATCGGGCCGGCGGCCGCGAGGAGCTGGCCGCCAAGGAGGAGCGCGAGGCGGCCATCCTCGAAGCGTACCTGCCGCCGGCGATCGCGGACGACGAGATTCGCGCCGCGCTGCGCGACTTCATCGCCGCCGAGGGCCTGTCGGGGCCGGGCGCCATCGGGCCGATCATGAAGGAGATGCTCGCCCGCTTCGCCGGCCGCACGGACGGCGGCACCATCAACCGCCTGGCCCGCGAGATCCTCGACGAGTCGGCCTGATGAGGCGGGTCGTCGTCGGCACCGCCGGACATATCGACCACGGCAAGACGGCACTGGTCAAAGCGCTCACCGGCGTCGACTGCGACCGCTGGAGCGAGGAGAAGGAGCGCGGGATCACCATCGACATCGGCTTCGCCCACCTGCAGGAGGGCGACTTCCAGATCGGCTTCGTAGACGTGCCCGGTCACGAGCGCTTCCTGCACAACGCGCTCGCCGGGCTCGGCGGCATTCGCATCATGCTGCTGGTGGTCGCCGCCGACGAAGGGGTCAAGCCGCAGACGATCGAGCATCTCGCCATCTGCTCGCTGCTGGGGGTGCCCGCCGGCCTGGTGGCGCTGACCAAGTCGGACCTGGTGTCGGACGACCTGCTGGAGCTCGCCCAGCTCGAGATCGAGGAGCTGGTGGCCGGCACGGCGTTCGGCGACTCGCCGGTGGTGCCGGTCTCGAGCGTCAGTGGCGCGGGCCTCGACCGCCTGCGGGCGGAGCTCGCTCGGCTGGCCGAGCTGCACCAGACCCCGCCCGAGCCCGACCGTCCGGTCCGCCTGCCGATCGACCGGGCGTTCGTGCTCAAGGGCCTGGGGGTCGTCGTCACCGGCACGCTCGCCGGCGGTCGCATCGGCGCCGGCGACTCGCTCGAGCTGCTGCCGGCCGGCAAGCGGGTGCGCATCCGCAGCATCCAGGTCCACGGCGAGGAGCGTGAGACGGCGGAGCGCGGCGAGCGCACCGCCTTGCGCCTGTCGGGCGCCGAGCCGGCCGAGGTCGGGCGCGGCGCGCAGCTCGTCACCCCCGGCTCGATCGAGCTCACCGACGCGCTCGAGGCCGGGTTCCGGCTGCTGGCCGACGCTCCCAAGCCGATCGCAGGCTCGACGCCGATCCGCTTTCACCTGCTGTCGACCGAGCTGCCCGGGCGGATCCGGCCGCTCGGCGACTCGCCGATCGAGCCCGGTGGCTCCGGCCCGGTCGAGATCCGGCTGGCGAAGCCGGTGGCGGCGATCCGCGGCGACCGCTTCATCGTTCGCCGGCTGTCGCCCCAGACGACGCTCGGCGGTGGCGAGATCCTCGATCCCCGGTGGGCGCGCAAACGGGGCGCCGAGCTGGAGCGGGCGGTCGACGCGCTGTCCGAGAGCGCCGACGCGGCGCTGGCACAGTGGGTACGCGAGGCCGGCGAGGGCGGCGCCGAAGCCGAGGCGCTCGCCCGGCGGCTGGGGGCCGATCCCGCCGAGACCGAGAGGCGCCTCGAGCGGCTGGTCGGCTCGCACGGCCTGCTCGAGGCGCCGGCCGGCAGCGGCCACGGACGGCGCTGGCTGCACCCGTCGGCCTACAAGCGGATCGCCGACCGGGCGCGAGCGGCCCTGAAGGTCTACTTCACCAAGGACCGGCTGGCGCGCGGCATGCCCAAGGCCGAGGCGGTGCGCCGGATCCTGCCGGGTCGCGCGGCCGAGATCTCCGACGTCTATCTCGACTGGCTCGGACGCCAGCAGATCCTGGTCCTGGACGGCGATCTGGTCAATCAGCCGGGAAGGTCGGCGAGCCTTACCGGCGAGGAGTCGCAGCTGGCGACCGATCTGCTCGAGCGCTTCGATCGGGCCGGCCTGCCGCCTCCGACCCCGGGCGAGCTGCGCGCCGAGCTCGACACCAAGCCGCAGATCCTGGACGGCGTCGTGCGCTACCTCCAGGAGCGCGGCAAGCTCGCCCGGCTGCCGGGGGACCTGATCGTCGCCAGCTCGGCGATCGACAGCGTCCGGCGGGCGCTCGAGGAGACCGATTGGGAGGCGTTCACGGTCGGCGACTTCAAGGAGCGCTTCGGGCTGACCCGCAAGTGGGCGATCCCGGTGCTCGAGCACCTCGACTCGATCGGCGCGACCAAGCGCGCCGGCGACCGGCGGGTGATCGTCAGGAGCCCGCGATGAGCGGCGCCGTCGCCGTCGTCGGCGCCTCGGCGGACCGGCGCAAGTACGGCAACAAGTGCGTGCGCGCCTACGCCTCGGCCGGCTGGCGGGTCTATCCGATCAACCCGCACGAGAGCGAGATCGAAGGGCTGCCGGTCTACCGGACGCTCGCCGCCGCCGAGTCGGCGGCCGGCGGGACGCTCGAGCGGATCAGCGTCTACCTGCCGCCCGAGGTGACCCGCAGCGTCCTGCCGGAGATCGCCGCCGCGGGCGCGGCGGCGACCTTCTTCAACCCGGGCTCGGCCGACGCCGGGGTGCTCGTCGAAGCCGCGGCGCTCGGCATCGCCGTCCACGACGCTTGCAGTATCGTTGACATCGGACTCAGCCCGGCCCAGTTCTCCGGCGCTCCGGAGCCCTGAGCCACGGCTCGCGGTCCGCGAGCGCACCCTCGAAGCCTTGCCAGCAGCGTCGGACGATAGGACAGAATGCGATCGAAAGCCGAGATTCTCGCCCTCCCCCTGATCTTCTCCGCCCTGGCGCTCCTGGCCGCTCCGGCCGCCGCCTGGGACCGCACCGGCCATCTCGTGGTCGCCCGGATCGCCTGGGAGCGGCTGTCTCCCGAGGCCCGCTCGGCCGCCGCCGAGCTGCTGGCCTCCGCGCCGGCCGACGCCGGCCTCTCCCAACTGATGCCCCGGAACGGGCGGCCGCTCACCGAGCGGCAGGCCGAGCTCTTTCAGAACGCGGCCTACTGGCCCGACATCGTCCGCGACGACGACTTCCCCGACCGGCAGCAGAAGTACCACCGCGGCAACTGGCACTGGATCAACATCTTCTTCGAGCAGCGGGGCCCCGAGCGGACCGCGCACGAGCTCGATCTCGAGCCGCAGGGGCGGATTGTCGAGCGGCTCGGAGCCCTGGCCCCGACACTCGGCGACACGACCCTTGCCGCCGCCGAGCGCGCCGTCCACCTCGCCTGGGTCCTCCACCTGGCCGGCGACGTCCATCAGCCGCTGCACGCCACCGCCCGGGTGACCCGCACCGAGCCCGAGGGCGACCGGGGCGGCAATCTGTTTCAGCTCGCCGGCGGCGACAATCTCCACAGCCTGTGGGACGGCATCTTGCGGCGCTCGTACTTCCGCTGGTTCTTCGAGAGCGACGACCGCTACGTGCGCCGGATCGCGCGGGCGATCGTCGCCGAGCACCCACCGGACGCCTTCGGAACGCAGATCGACAATCGCGACTACGCCGCCTGGGCCCGGTCGAGCTTCGAGATCGCCCGGGACACCGTCTATCCCGCCGACCTCGAGCGGCACCGGCGGCCGCCCAGTGGCTACCTGAACCGCGCCCGCGACGTCGCCGAGGCCCGGGTCGCGCTCGCCGGCTACCGCCTGGCCGCGCTCCTGGAGGGTCAGCTCGGCGGCTCGAAGACGGCCGTCGACGGCGGCGCCTCCGCCCTTTAGACTGCTTGGACCGCCGTCAGGGAATCCGCGTGCCCGCCCTACGCTCCAGCAAAACGGCCGCTCCAGCGCTCTCGGCCGTGGTGCCCTTCTTCAACGAGGAAGAGAACCTCGAGCCCCTGGTGGCCGAGCTGGTCGACGCGCTCGAGGCCCTGGAGGCTCCGTACGAGATCCTGCTCGTGGACGATGGCAGCAGCGACGGCGGCCTGGCCGTCGCGCGCGCGATCGCCGGCCACGAGCGATCGGTTCGGGTCGTTCGGCATCCGGTCCGGCTCGGCCAATCGGCGGCTCTGGCGAGCGGCTTCGCGCGCGCCCGCGCGCCGGTGGTCGTCACCCTGGACGCCGACCTGCAGAACGACCCCGCTGACCTGGGGCGCCTGCTCGAGGCGCTGGACCGGGGCGACGTCGTCTCGGGGATCCGGGTCGAACGCCAGGACAGCTGGCTGCGCCGGGTCTCGTCCCGGGTGGCGAACCGGGTCCGGCGGGCGCTGCTCGACGACGGCATCACCGACGTCGGCTGCTCGCTCAAGGCCTACCGGGCCGAGTACCTGCGCGGGGTCGCGCTGTTCGACGGCATGCACCGCTTCCTGCCGGCGCTGCTGAAGGTCAAGGGGGCCAGGATCGTCGAGGTGCCGGTAAATCACCGCCCCCGGCGACGCGGGCGCTCCAAGTACGGGATCCACAACCGTCTGTGGCGAGGGATCGCCGACCTGTTCGCCGTGCGCTGGCTGCAGGCGCGAGCGCTCGACATCACCGGCGCCGAGGAGATCGAAACGTGAGCGTGAACACCTGGTTGGTCATCGGCTTCCTGGGCCAGAGCCTCTTCTTCGGCCGCTTCTTCCTGCAGTGGGTGGTCTCGGAGCGCCGCAAGCAGAGCGTCATCCCGATCGGCTTCTGGTTTTTCAGCCTGGGGGGCGGCCTCCTGCTGCTGGCCTACGCGATCCACCGCCGCGATCCGGTGTTCATCGTCGGCCAGACCTTCGGCGCCTTCGTCTACCTGCGCAACCTCTGGTTCATATTCCGTCCCGGCGAGCCGGCTTGAAGGCGCCCACCGACCTGGCCCTGCTGGTCGTGCTGGGCGCCGCGGTCTTCGTGCCCGGCCTCGGCACCCGCGACCTCTGGAACCCGGACGAGCCTCGCTACGCCGAGGTCGCGCGCGAGATGCGCCAGACGGGCGACTTCCTGGTGCCCCACCTCAACGGCGAGATCTACTCGCACAAGCCGCCGCTCTTCTTCTGGGTGGTGAACGCCTTCGCCGCCGTGCGCGGGAGCGTCGACGAGACCGCCGCCCGCCTGCCGTCGGCGTGGGGCGCCGTCGGAGCTCTGGTCGTCGTCTTCCTGCTCGGCGATCGCCTGTTCGGGCGGCGGGCGGCCTGGTATTCGGCGGCCGCTTTCGGCAGCTCGCTGGCCGTGCTCCATCAGGCTCGGGTCGGCCAGCTCGACATGTTGCTCACGTTTCTGGTCGCCCTGGCGATGCTCTTCTGGGTCCGAGGCCACTTCGACCGCCGCGCCGGCTACTACTGGCTCTTCTTCGCCACGCTCGGGCTGGCCACCCTGACCAAGGGGCCCGCCGGCCTGCTGCCGCCCCTGTTCGCGGTGATCGCGTTTCTGCTCGGCACCCGGCAGCGGGGCGAGCTACGCCGGATGAGGCTCGGCCTGGGGCTGGCGCTCGCGACGGCGATCGTTCTCGCCTGGTTCGTGCCGGCGGCGATGGCCGCCGGGCCGGACTATCTCTGGCAGATGACCGTCTACCAGAACCTCGAGCGCTACTTCGCCACCGTGGAGATCCCGATCACCAAGGGGCACCACCATCCCTTCTACTACTACCTGCTGGTGGTGCCGGCGATGCTCCTGCCCTGGTCGATCTTTCTGCCGGCGGCCGCGGCCGCCGGCCGGCGTCTCGAGGGCACCGACCGGCGCGGCTTCCTGTTCGCGCTCTCCTGGGCGGCGGCGACGCTGGTCTTCTTCAGCCTCCCGGCGAGCAAGCGGCACGTCTACGTCATGACGATGCTGCCCGGCGTCGCCCTCATGATCGGGGTGGCTCTCGAGCGCGCCTCCGAGCCCGGCGCCGGACTGCGCCGCTGGCTCTCGGCACCGCTAACGGCGCTGCTCGCGGTCGCCTGCCTCCTCCCGATTGGAGCGTTCCTGGCGCCGCGCCTGCTCGCCGACCGGATCCCCGCCGAGCTCGGGCCGATTCCGGCGCTGGTGCCCATCCTGGCGGCCTTTTTGGCCGGCGTCGCCCTCGCCCGGTGGGCGCTCGCGGCCGGCCGGCCGGCGCCGGCGTTCGCCTCCCTGGCGGCGGCGGCGGCCGTGCTGGCGGTGGGGACCCACCTGCTGATCCTGCCGCTCTTCGATCCGCTCAAGTCGCCGCGGGCGACGATCGAAGCGATGCGCGCATTGAAGCCTCCGGGCGACGAGTACGCCACCCTGGGCCACTGCCCGATCTGCATCTACTACGCCGGCGCCTACGCGGTCGAGCTGGAAGATTTCGACCGCTTCCGCGAGTACGTGAGCGGCCGCGAGCGCTTCTGGATCCTGGCACGAAAGGGAGACCTGGAGCAGGTCCGGGACGTCCCGCTGCGAGTCCTGGCGGGCGATGCCTCTCGCCCCCGGAGCTATCTCCTGATCGGCCCGGCCGAAGGCGGCGGCCCGAGCGACTGAAGCTCACGCCTTCGCTTCGTACCAGGTCGGGCCGTGTCCAACGTCCACTACGAGGGGCACGGTGAGCCGCTCCACGCCTTCCATCTCGGCCTTGACCTTCTCGGCGACCGCCTCGATCTCGCCCTCGGGCACCTCGAGCACCAGCTCGTCGTGCACGGTGAGCAGCAGGTGGGCGTTCGGATGGTCGCGCCGTAGGAAGCGGTCGACGCCGATCATCGCCTTCTTCTGAAGGTCGGCGGCGGTCCCCTGGATGCGGGCGTTGATCGCCATTCGGCGGGCGTTCTCGCGCAGGTGGAAGTTCTTGGAGTCGATGTCGGGCAGCCAGCGGATGCGGCCGTAGAGCGTTTCGACCTTCCCTTCCCGCTTGGCCGACTCGACGGTCTCGTCCATGTAGCGACGGACGCCGTCGAAGCGCTCGAGGTAGGTCTTGATGAAGCGGTCGGCCTCGGAGCGGTCGATCTTCAGGTTCTGCGCCAGGCCGAAGGCGCTCATGCCGTAGAGGATGCCGAAGTTGATCACCTTGGCGGCGCGCCGCTGCTCCGGGGTGACCAGCTCCTCGGCGACGCCGAAGACCGTCGCCGCGGTCGAGCGGTGGATGTCGTGTCCGGCCAGGAACGCTTCGACCAGGGCCTCCTCCTGGGCGATGTGCGCGAGGATGCGCAGCTCCACCTGGCTGTAGTCGGCCACCAGCAGCGCTCTGCCCTCGGGGGCCAGGAACGCCTTGCGGATCCGCTGGCCCTGCTCGGTGCGGATCGGGATGTTCTGCAGGTTCGGATTGGCCGACGACAGCCGTCCGGTCGTCGCCACCGCCTGGTAGTAGCGCGTGTGCAGCCGGCCGTCGGCGGCGACCAGGCTCGGCAGGGCGTCGACGTAGGTCGACTTGAGCTTCGACAGCTCCCGGTACTCGATGACCTTCGCCGGCAGCTCGTAGCCCTGGGCGGAGAGCTCCTCGAGGGTCGCCTGGTCGGTCGAGTAGCTCTTGGTCTTGCGCGTCTTCTTGATCACCGGGTAGCCGAGCCGCTCGAACATCATCTCGCCGAGCTGGCTAGGCGAGTTGATGTTGAACGTGTCGCCGGAGATGCCGTAGATCTCCTCTTCGATACGGGCGAGCTCGCCGCTCATCTCCTCGGAGAGGCCGCCCAGGAAGCCGGTATCGAGCAGGATGCCGGTCTCCTCCATGCCCAGGAGCACCGGCAGGAGCGGCGCTTCGAGCTCCTCGTAAAGCTCGCGCAGGGCGGCCGCCTCGAGCTCCTCGCGCATCGCCGGCGCCATCCGCCGCGGCAGCTCGACCTGCTCGGCGGCGAAGCGCAGCAGCGACTCCTGGCCGACCATCGGCTCGGTGCCCTTGCTCCAGCCGGCGTCCTTGGGCGTCAGGGCGGTGTGCTGCAACCGGTCGAGGGCGACTTCGGCGAGCTGGTGCGAGCGCAGGGCCGAGCGCAGCAGGTAGGAGGCGAGCATGGTGTCGAAGAGCGGTGCGCGGCTGACGGGCCCCTTGGCACTGAGCCGCAGGACCTCCTTGAGGTCGTGGCCGGCCAGCTCGCCGGCGGCGTCGGCCAGCCAGCCCTCGAGCGTCGCGATCACCGCCTCCTTCATGCCGTCGATCCGGAAGTCGGCGAACAGGACGTCGCCTTCGGACCCGCCGGCCGCGAGGCCCAGCGGCTCGCCGCCCACCGCGCCCAGAAAGACCGGGCGCTCGAGGCTCGCCGCCCGCTCGGTCCAGTCGGCGACCGACTCGAGCGCCAGGGCGGCGGCGATCTCCTCGCCGGCGGTCGCCGGCTGGAGCTCCTCGAGCAGCGAGAAGAACTCGAGCTCGCGAGCGACGTCGGCCAGCGCCGCCGGATCGGGCGCTTCGTGCTCGAGCTTCGCGGGCGAGAACTCGATCGGCAGGTCGGTGTGGATGGTGACCAGCTCGCGCGACAGCAGCGCCTGCTCGCGATGCTCCTCGAGGCCCTCGCGATAGCTCTTGCGCTTGACCTCGCCGGCGTGCTCGAGCAGCTCGGCGAGCGAGCCGTACTCCTTGACCAGGGCGAGGGCGCCCTTCTCGCCAATCCCCGGCACCCCCGGAACGTTGTCGACCGCGTCGCCCTTGAGCGCCAGGACGTCGGCCACCCGCGCGGGCGGCACGCCGAAGTCCTCCTCCACCAGCTGGGCGTCGTAGAGCTTCTCGCGGCCGGTGTGGTAGAGCGACACGTGGGGCCCGACCAGCTGCATCAGGTCCTTGTCGGCGCTCACCAGGACGACGTCGTAGCCGGCGTCGGCGGCGCGGTAGGCGAGCGTCCCGAGAACGTCGTCGGCCTCGTACTTCTCGAGCTCGAGGATCGGGATTCGGTGCGCCTCGATGACCTTCCGGATCCACGGCATCTGCGCCTTGAGGTCCTCGGGCATCGGCCGGCGGTTGGCCTTGTAGTCTTCGAACTTCTCCTTGCGCACCGTGTCGCTCGAGACGTCGAGCGCCACGCCCACCAGCTCGGGCTGCTCGTCGCGCAGCAGCTTGCGCAGCATCTGTAGGAAGCCCCAGACCGCGTTGGTCGGCTGCCCCTTGCTGCTCGACAGCCCGCGGATGGCGTAGAACGCCCGGAAGATGTTCGAGTAGCCGTCGATCAGGTAGAGGCGCTTGCGGGCGGCAGGCATGGGTGGAAGCCGGGAAGGGCTCGCGCGAGCGGTCTGGCGACGAGACTCGCGAAGTATACTGGCGCGAGTCGTCTCGGGGCAGGCTACCCAAACGGGTGGCGCGACCACTCGAACCTACCTCCGAAAATGTTAAGGGCTCCCTCGGAGGAACGGCTCGGGGGCTTCCTTGGAGGAATGGAATGGTAGCCAGCGGCCCAACCCAGTCGAGCGCGCCTGCCGATCCCGCCCGGAGAAGCTTCGTCAATTGGTTTCTCGGCACCGCCGTCGGCGCCCTGTTCGCCTCGGTGGCCTACCCGGTGCTGCGCTTCGTCAGCCCGCCGGAGATTCCCGAGGCTTCCATGAACCAGATCGAGGCCGGACCGACCAACGACCCCCAGCTGCTCGAGACCGGCTTCAAGATCCTCCGATTCGGCGCCGAGCCGGTGATTCTGGTGCGCACCGGAGAAGGGGACTTCCGCGCATTTGCCGCCACCTGTACGCACCTCGACTGCATCGTCGAGTATCAGAAGGACAAGAAGCGGATCTGGTGCAACTGTCACAACGGTGAATACAACCTGAGCGGGCAGGTGGTCGCCGGACCGCCCCCCAAACCGCTTGCGGTTTTCAAGGTCGATCTGGTCGTCAAGGCGGTCGGCGAGCCCGAGCAGATCGTCGTGTCGAGGACCTGACCGATGAGCGGACTAGCGAAGCTGCGCGACTGGATCGAGCACCGGGTCCCGGTGTCCGCCGCCATGGAGTTCGCGTCAAAGAAGACGGTGCCGATGCATCGGTATTCGGTCATCTACTACCTGGGCGGCATGACCCTCTTCTTCCTCGGCGTCCAGCTGGTGACCGGAATCCTGCTCATGCTCTATTACCGGCCGTCGGCCGCGGAGGCCTTCGAGTCGGTCGAGTTCATCATGACGGTGGTGCCATTCGGTTGGCTGATCCGCTCGCTGCACTCGTGGTCCGCAAACCTGATGGTGTTCTTCGCCTTCCTTCATCTGGTCACGGTCTACTTTTCCAAGGGCTATCGCAAGCCGCGTGAGATCACCTGGATCACCGGCTGCGCCCTGCTCTTCCTGGCGCTGGCGTTCGGCTTCTCAGGCTATCTCCTGCCCTGGAACAAGCTGGCGTTCTTCGCCACCAAGGTGGGCACCGACATCGCCGGCGTGGTGCCGGTCGTTGGGGAATGGACCCTGCGCTTCCTGCGCGGCGGCGACCGAGTCACCGGCGGCACGCTGTCGCGGTTCTACGGCTGGCACGTGGCCATCCTGCCGGCCTTTCTGACGATCCTGCTGGCGGTGCACCTGGTGCTGGTGCAGATCCAGGGCATGAGCGTGCCGCCACGGGCCGAGGACGAGGCGTCTCGACGCCGACCGATGAAGTTCTTCCCGAATTTCGCGCTCCGCGACCTGTTCGGCTGGCTGCTCGCGCTCGGCGTCCTGGTCGCGATCGCGGCTCTGTTCCCCTGGGAGCTGGGCGAGAAGGCCGATCCGTTCGCGCCCGCCTATAAAGACATCCGTCCCGAGTGGTACTTCATGTTCATGTTCGAGACGCTCAAGTTCGTTCCGGGCGGCGAGATCTTCGGGCTGGAATACGAGGCGATCCCGATTCTCATTTTCGGCCTGGGCGGACTCCTGCTGGTGCTGGTGCCGTTTCTCGACAAGGGCGTCGGGCGCACCGGCCGGAGCCCGGTGTTTACCTGGATCGGGATCGTGGCGGTGGCCTACATGGTGGGCATGACCGCCTGGGGCTACCGCTCGTGGGTGCCGATCCTGGTGGTCACGGCCACCCTCGGCCTGATCTACGTACTGCGCTGGGGGACGCGGAGGGTCGAGAAGGAGCCCGGCTCATGAGTGGCCCGCGGTCAAAGCGTCTCGGCCTGCTCGGCGTAGCGCTGGCGTTCATCGGCTCCGGGCCGCTCCCGGCCGTCGAAGTGAGAGCGACGTCGTGCACCACCTGCCACGGCGACGCCGATCTCTTCGACCCCGAGGCGCTCGCGCTTCTCGACGACTTCCGCGACGACGTTCACGCCGAGGTCGGTCTTTCGTGCCACGACTGCCACGGCGGCAACCCGGCGATGTCGGTCGCCGACGACATGTTCGCGGCCATGGACGAGGCGTTTCGCCTGAACCCGTATCGTGGCGCTCCCACCCGGACGGAGACGCCGGCTTTCTGCGGCGGCTGCCACTCCAACGCGTCCTACATGAAGCGGTTCATCTGGCAGAACGCCCGAGTCGACCAGGAGAGCGAGTACCGCACCAGCGTCCACGGCCAGAGGCTGGCCGAGGGCGACGAGAAGGTCGCGACCTGCAGCGACTGCCATGGCGTGCACGGGACCCGGCGCACCAGCGATCCCGAGTCGAGGGTCTACCCGACCCGGGTGGCGGAGACCTGTGCCGGATGTCACGCGGATCCCGAACACATGGACGGCTACGTCCTCCCCGACGGCCGGCCCCTGCCCGTCAACCAGTACGCCAAGTGGCAGCGCAGCGTCCATGCCGCGGCGATGTTCGAAAGAGAGGATCTGTCCGCTCCGACCTGCAACGACTGTCACGGAAACCACGGCGCCGTGCCTCCGGGCGTAGAGTCGATCGCGGTCGTCTGCGGCCAGTGCCACGGCCGCGAGGCCGATCTCTTCCGGGCCAGCCAGAAGCACGAAGGCTTCCAGCTCCACAATGAGTACCTGGCCGCTGCCGGCGAGGACGGCTGCGCTGCATGTCACGAGCCACCCGAACCGCAGGTCTGGGTCACCGGCATCCGCTCCTTCCACGAGTGCACCTCCTGTCACGACAATCACGGCACCGTGCGACCCACCGTGGCCATGTTCGGCCAGCTGCCGGCCTCGCCCTGCGCCTTCTGCCACGAGAGTCCGGCCATCCTCGACTCCGAGGCCGCCGAGCCCGAGGACTCGGCGCGCAACTACTCCGAGACCCTCGAGCGGCTCTTCGCGCGGGCAGCGGAAGCCGGCCTCGACGGCGACGCTCGCTTTGACTGGCTGGTCGATCAAGCGCTTGCCGTCGAACAGCATTTGGCGGCCGGCCTCGACGACGACGGTCGACTGCTGCTGCGGCCGGAGTTCAGCCGATTGTTCGAAAAATTCCGGATCGGCAAGACCTACTACACCCATTTCGATCCCGAGACGGGCGAGAACGTACGGGCGCCGATCATCCGGTGCAACAGCTGCCACGTCACCGGCGCCATGGTGAGCGATTCGACCCCCGGCGCGGTCACCGGCATCGAC
>JBFGLX010000039.1:0-16359 GCA_041575955.1 Thermoanaerobaculia bacterium | reverse complement strand
CAGCCGCAGCGCCCGCAGAGCTCTCGAGTGGGCCTACGTGCTCTTTCGACTCGCCTATCGCCAGGCGGCTGACGACCTCCGAGCGGGACGCCGGCCGGCGCGGTTCCCGCCGGGCTCGTTTCCGGGTCCGCGGCGATTCGTACCGCTCAAGATCTGAGGGCGAGCGGTTCGTCCGCGGCTCGGCGAGGGGTGGAGAGTAGGACCCGCGATCGCCGCTGCAGGCGCACGGCCGGCTGGCCTTGCAAGTGCGGCGTTGGCGGCATTATCTGAGGTTTGGTCTGAGGCCCCCGCAGCGAGAGAGCCGCTCGAGCGACTGGATCTGATCTAACCGGCTGGAGAGAGGTCCGACCAAACGGCCTCAGCGCCAGCGCCGCGCGCCAAGCTCGAGCGACGTTCGTGTGGAACCCTTCTCCGACCGGCGACGTTCGTGTGGAACCCTTCTCCCTTCTCCGACCGCGGCCGAGGGGTCGGACGAGGAGCGGCTGGCGAAGTTCCGGGCGGTGCGGGACCAGATCCACGACAAAGTTCGGAAGTGGGCCGCGGATGGAGCCTCGAGCGGGGTATGAACCTCGTCTTGATCGGCCTCCTCTGAGGCTGACGTTCGTGTGGAACCTCGGCGGAAGAGCGGAAGGGACGTTCGTGTGGAACCTCGGCGGTCGGGAACCTCGGCGGAGCGGAACCTCGGCGGGGGCGGAAGGGCCTCCTGAACCTTTCGAAGGAGGCGCTCGTTCACACGCCCCTGCGATAGGGTCCGCCGATGATCTCCTACCACCCGCGGCCCCCTTGCGTCCATCCACTTCACGCTCTCGCGATGATCGCGGTCGTCAGCGTCGCGGGACCACTGGCCGCGCAGGAGACGGTCGAGGCCGAGCCCGAGCTCCGGATCCCGTTCTACGAGTACGACCCGCCTTCGACTCTGCGCGTCCCCGGGCACCCGGTCACCCGCGCCCGCTACCCGTTCGTCGACGTCCACAACCACCAGTTCCGGATGCCCGAGCAGGACCTCTCCGAGCTGGTCGCCGAGATGGACGAGCTCAACATGGCGGTGATGGTCAACCTGAGCGGCCGCGGCTTCCGGCGCATCGAGAACCCCGACGGCACGACCCGCTTCGCCCTCCAGGAGCCCGGCTACCTCGAGCGGGCGGTCGAGAACGCGCGGACCTCGGCGCCGGGACGCTTCGTGATCTTCACCAACGTCGACTTCGAGGGCATCGACGAGCCGGGGTGGGGCGAGCGGACCGCGGCCCAGGTCGCCGCCGACGTCGGCCACGGCGCCCAGGGGCTCAAGATCTACAAGAGCCTGGGGATGGACGCGACCGACGCCTCCGGCAAGCGCATCCCGGTGGACGACCCGCGCCTCGACCCGGTGTGGGCGAAGTGCGCCGAGCTGGGGATCCCGGTGCTCATCCACTCGGCCGACCCGGCCCAGTTCTGGCAGCCCAAGGACGGCGCCAACGAGCGGCTGTACGAGCTGATCGAGCGTCCGGAGCGCTACCGCGACCCGGCCGAGAACGCCTCCTGGGAGCAGATCCTCGCCGAGCAGCACAACCTCTTCCGCCGGCACCCGGAAACGACCTTCATCAACGCCCACCTCGGCTGGCTGGGCAACGACCTTGGGCGGCTCGGTGAGCTCCTCGACGAGCTGCCCAACGTCTACACCGAGATCGGCGCGGTGCTGGCCGAGCTCGGCCGCCAGCCCCGCTTCGCCCGCGACTGGCTGATCCGCCACCAGGACCGCGTGCTGTTCGGCAAGGACTCCTGGGCGCCCGCCGAGTACCACGTCTACTTCCGGGTGCTCGAGACCGCCGACGACTACTTCGACTACTACCGCCGCCGGCACGCGTTCTGGAAGATCTACGGCCTCGACCTGCCCGACGAGGTGCTGCGCAAGGTCTACTACGCCAACGCCCTGCGCATCATCCCGGGGATCGACACCAGCCTGTTTCCGGACCCGGCGTCCAAGTAGGGCCGGCACCGCCGTCGCCGGTTCGCGGACCGCCTGTAACCTTCGCCGCGGTGGCAGGTACCAAGACCGGGTGCGAGGGAAATCAGGTGTTCGACCTTGAGTGACCCGACCGATCAGGAGCTGATGCTCCGGGTGAAGGCAGGCGACGTCGGCTGCCTGGGGGAGCTGTTCGAGCGCCACCACGCCAAGATCTACCACTTCTGCTATCGCATGACCGGAAACGAAGCCACGAGTCAGGACCTGGTCCAGGAGGTGTTCATGCGCGTGCTCAAGTACCGCGAATCGTTTCGCGACGACTCGCGCTTCCGCCCCTGGCTCTACCGAATGGCGAGAAACGCCTGCATCGACCACTTCCGGCGCGACGGCCGTGGGCCGCGCCTGCTCGACGAGCTGCCCGACACGCCGAGCGGCGAGCCGAGCGTCAGCGACCGGCTGGAGCGCAGCGAGGACGCCGACCGCCTGCGCGCGGCCCTCGACCGGCTGCCGATCGACAAGCGCGAGGTCCTGATCCTCAGCCGCTTCGAGCTGCGCAGGTACTCGGAGATCGCGGAGGCGCTCGACTGCTCGGTGGGCGCCGTCAAGGTGCGCGTTCATCGGGCTCTCAAGCAGCTGCGCGAGATCTACTTCGAGCTCTCGAGCGAGGCCGCGTCATGAAGTGCGAAGCCGCGCGCGAGCAGCTCATCGACCTCCTGCTCGACGCCCTGGAGCCCGACGCGCGCGAGACACTCCAGTGGCACCTGGGCGAATGCACTGACTGCCGGAGCGAGCTGGCGGAGCTGGAGACGGTCTGGAGCGGGCTCGAGCTGCTCGGCGACGGCCACGCGCCGCCACCGCCCAGCGCGCGCCTGCGCAGCCGCTTCTACCGCGCGCTGGCCGACTCCCAGCGCGCCGGCGAGCGGCCATCGCCCTGGCGCCGCTGGCTCGATCGCCTGCGCGACCCTCGGGCCTCGACGCTGCGGCCCGCCTGGTCGCTGCCGACCCTGATTCTCGGCGTCGCCCTCGGAGCCTCGATCATGTGGGCGCTCGGCGCGCGCAGCGAGGTGCGGCGGCTCTCGGCCGAGGTCGACGCCATGAGCCGGATCGTCGGCCTGTCGCTGCTCGAGAGCCCGTCGGCGAGCGAGCGGCTGCGCGGCATCGGCTGGAGCACCCGCGCGCCGGCCGACGACCGCGTCGTCGATGCGCTGCTCGCGTCGGTGCGCCAGGACCCCAACGTCAACGTGCGCCTGGCGGCCCTCGAGGCGCTGGCGCGCCGCGCCGACTCGCCCCGGGTGCGCTCGGGGCTGATCGAGGCGCTACCTCGCGAGCGCTCGCCGATGCTCCAGGTGGCGCTGATCGAGGTCTTGCAGCAGGAGAACGACGACGACGCCGACCAGGCGATCGAGGATCTGCTCGAGCGCCGCGACCTCGACGACGACGTCAAGCGGCAGATCCGGGAGCTCCTGCCCTCGGCATGAGACCCGCAATCCAAACGCTCCTGGCGCTCTGCCTGCTCGGACTGGCCGGCCTCGCCGGCGCCCGCGGCTCCGACAAAGGCGACCACCCGGTCCTCGAGCGCACGCGCTCGGAGCGCAGCTTCGAGCTCGAGCCCGGCGCCGCGACGAGACTTGTCGTCGACAACGTCTTCGGCCGCATCCGGGTGCGTGCCCACGACGCCCACCGGATCGACCTGCGGCTGGAGAAAACGGTGCGAGGGCGCTCCCCGGACCTCCTCGAGCGCGCCCGGCGGGAGGTCTCGCTGGCGGTCACCGAGCGTCCCGGGCTGGTCGACCTCTACGTCGACACGCCGTTCCGCGACCCGCTGACCCGGGAGTGGTCCGGAAGCTCGCGCGGCTGGCGCGACTCCGGCTACCGGGTGATCTACGACTTCGAGCTGGCGGTTCCACGGCGGATCGAGCTCCACGTCAAGACCGTCGACGGCGGCGACCTGCGGGTCGCGGGCGTCGGTGGCCCCTTCGAGGTCCGCAACGTCAACGGCGGCATCGAGATGCTCGAGGTCTCCGGACCGGGATCGGCCGAGACGGTGAACGGTCCGGTCCGAGTGACCTTCGATTCGAACCCGGAGGGCGACTCCCGCTTCGTCACCGTGAACGGCGACGTCGAGATCCGCTTCCGGCCCGGACTGAGCGCCGATCTCGATCTGCGCTCCACTTTCGGCGAGCTCTGGTCCGAGTTCGAGGTCCGCCCGCTCGCCGGCCGGCCGCCGGTCGAGAGCATCGAGAACGGCCGGCGCGTCATCCGCACCGACGCCGGAGCGCTCGTGCGCGTCGGCGCCGGCGGACCGACGCACACCTTCGAGACTTTGAACGGCGACGTGCTGATCCGCCTCGCGGAGCCGGCCGTTCGGGAGGCAACACCATGATGAAGCTCACGCTCTCCGCCCTGGCCCTGATCGTCGCCGTCGCCGGCGCGCCCGCCCTGACCGCCCAGGAGATCCAGACCCAGCGTATGGCGGTGCCGCTCACCAGCCCCGGACAGCCGGCGGTGCTGGAGGCGGCGCTGGTCCAGGGGACGATCACCGTCGAGGCCTACGATGGCAGCGAGGTGATCGTCGACGCCGTGCACGGCGGCACGCGGCGCGATCACGAGCACGACTCCGACGACGACAGCGACAGCGACAGCGACGAGGGTGACGACCGGCGCGATCGGTCCGGCCTCAAGCGCATCCCCAACGTCAGCATCGGCCTGACCATCGAAGAGCGCGACAACCGCGTCGAGGTGTCGTCGGAATCGTGGAACCGGCGCGTCGAGCTGCGCATCCAGGTCCCACGACGCACCTCCCTCAAGCTCGAGACCGTCAACGGCGGCGAGCTCCGGGTCTCCGGCGTCGACGGACAGCACGAGCTCCAGAACACCAACGGCGCCATCTCCGCAATCGACGTCCGCGGCTCGCTGGTCGCCAGCACCACCAACGGCGGCATCACCGTCAAGTTCCTAGACGTCAGCCCCGACAAGGCGATGTCGTTCACCACCTGGAACGGCGACGTCGACGTCACCTTCCCGTCGAAGCTCGCCGGAGTCCTGCTGCTCAACTCCGGCCGGGGCGACATCTACACCGACTTCGACGTCAAGCTCGAGCCGGTGGCGCCCGAGATCAAGACCAGCCCCAAGCGCAAGGGCTACCGGGTCGAGATGAAGCAGGAGGTCAAAGCGATCGTCGGCGGCGGCGGCCCGGAGATGCACTTCCGGACGTTCAACGGGTCGATCTACCTGCGGCGGCTCAAGTAACAGCCGCGCCGGCGGTTCCGCCGGCGGTCAGAGAACCGGAAAGCCCTCGCGATCGGCCGCGAGCGCCAGGCGCTGGTCCCGGCAGACGAGCTCGAGACTCGCCGGCCGCTGCTCCGACGCGGTCACCGCGGCGGCGAGCTGGAGGCTGTCGGCGGCGCGCAGGTCGTGCACCCGCAGGAGCCGTCTCGCGATCTCCTTGATCGACTCCGAGGGCTCGACGACGTGCCAGCCGTTGGCGAGCCCGCGCAGGCGCCGGAGAGACTCCGCGGTGTCCGCGGCCGAGAGCTGACCCGAGCGCTCGAGCCGCGTCACCGCGGACGCGCATTCGACGTCGCTCCCCCACCAGGCGACGACGTCGTCACCGGGGTAGAGCTCGAGCAGTGCCGCGGTCTCCGGCTCCTGCACCAGCAGCGGCACCAGGGCGGAGCTGTCCCAGAACCTCACCGGTCCGAGCTCCGCTCGGCGAGGAGCTCGCGCAGAGCGCTGGCGCCGCGCTTGGGCCTGGGCGGCGGAGTAGCCAGAACGTCGGCCTCCGGCGCACCCTTGGCACGGCGCACGAGGCCCCGTCTCTCCAGCCTCTCGAGGCGTCCCGGGGAACCGGGACCGTCTCCCACGACCGACTCGATCCGCGCCACGGGACGGCCGCGATCCAGCACCAGGATCGTCTCGCCCTCTCGGACCTCGTCGATCAAGGCGCTGAGGCGGTTTTTGGTTTCGGTCAGACTGGCCTTTTTCATTTAGCTAGTATAGCTTAATCGAGACGGCTGGCCAAGGCTATCGAAAGTCCTCCACCAGCATCAGGTCGTCGGTAGAGGCGTCGACGCGAGTGAAGAGAATCGTCCTGCCGTCGGGAGACGCGGTCAACCCCGCCCATCCGACTTCTCCGAGGTTGCGGGCCACGGTCGTGGGCTTGCCGCTCGCGAAGTCGAGATACTGAAGCCGCGTTTCGCCCTCGACCCGGTCGATGTAGTAGGCGCCCTTCTCGAGCACCCAGAAATTGAACCAGAGGACCCGGTCGAGAACCTCGACCGGGTCTCCACCCGACGTCGGGAGGCGCCACATCGGAGATTCCATCGAGCCTTTCAGATAGTAGAGATCTCTGCCATCCGGCGATTCCAGGGATCGAACTCCCTGGTTGGGCGACACCTGGAAAGCCTCTCCCCCGGCCGCCGGCATCTTCCAGATTCGAGGTTCACCGGTTCGCTGGGAGCTGAAGTAGATCCACTCGCCGTCTCGGGAGAACGTGGGGCACAGGTCGATCGCCGGATGCGAGGTGAGACGGCGAGGCTTGCCTCCCGTCACGGGAACGACATAGATGTCCCACTCGCTCTCCCCGATGGAGGAGAACGCGATGAGTTGACCGTCCGGAGACCATTGCGGGCAATTCGTGTCTAGAGCACCCATGGACGTGAGCTGGAAGGCGTTGGACCCGTCCGGATCGGAGACCCAGATCTCCGCTTCTCCCGATCGATCCGATGCGAAGGCGACCCGGTGGCCGTCCGGCGAAAACTTGGGGTGGTACTCGGCCTTTGTAGATGCGATCGCCAGGACGGGAGCGGACGAGGATGGCGCGCCGGGAGCGGGCGTCTCGATCCGCCAGAAGTTCCAGTCGTTGAGACTGCGCACGTAGACCAACCGGGCCGGCTTCCCGGGCTGGGATCGGGAGATCGCGGGCGTCAAGCTGTCTTCTCCCACGTAGGGGATGCGGGTCGGCGGTTGCTCTCCGCGGACGGACAGTCTCCAGAGACCGCCCCTGGCGGCGAAGACGATCTCCCGGCTGTCGGGCATCCAGGCGGGGAAGTCGGCGCGCTGCTCGACGGTTGTGAGCCGCCTGGGTTCGCCGGCGGCGGTCAAGCCCTTGCCCAGCGCCAGCAGGTGGAGCTCCCCCGAGCCCCACGAAGTCCGGCGCAGGAAGACCAGTGAACGGCCGTCGGGAGAGGCCGCCGGGCTCGTGTCGGCAAGCGTCGGGGGTTGCGAGCTGGTCAACCGCCTCTTCTCTCCCGTCTCGAGCGCGACCACGAACAAGGCGTCGGGCTGCCCCTCGCCTGGAGAATCGGTCACGATCAGGGCGTCGCTGTCCGGTGACCAGGCCACAGTCAGCACAAAGGGATAAAAGCCCCTCGAGCGGATGTCCGCGAGCTTCTTTTCGGGTCCGCCGAGAGGGGGTTTGAGCAGCAACTCGCGGCTGTGCAGCCCCGCCGGCGATGCCGGCGGACTTCGAAGAAAGGCGATCCATCGACCGTCGGGCGACCAGACCGGGTTGTAGTCGTCGCGCGGGTCGGTCGTCAGCCGCAACGGCTCACCCTGGCCGATCATCTGCACGTAGAGGTCCTGATTGTCCTGCTTGGGTCCGGTCCAGGTGAACACCACGTAGGTGCCTTCGGGCGAAAGCGAGGGCGCCAGCTCGACGCCCGGCAGCGTGGTCAGGGCGGTCGCCTGAAGGGTCTCCGCGACCGGCGGTGGGCGCAGAATCAGCCAGGCGATCGCACTCGCAAGGAGAAGGATCGACGGCACGGCGGCCCATGCCCATCTCGGCCGCGACGGTGCTCTCGCTGCTGGGCGCCCCGAGCCCGACTCCTCGCGCAGGTCCTCCAGCGCCGCCTTCAGATCCGCCATCGTCTGGAAGCGGCGAGCGCGCTCTTTCCGCAGGCAGCGCAGGATGATTCTCGCGAGCTCGGGGGACGCGCTCTCAGGCGGCGGCTCCGGCTCCCGGGTGAGCACCGCGGCGAGGGTCGCCACTTGCGAATCACCTTGGAACGCGCGCCGGCCCGACACCATCTCGTAGAGCACCGCGCCGAACGAGAAGACGTCGCTCCTGGCGTCGACCGCCTCGCCGGCCGCCTGCTCCGGCGACATATACGCCGGCGTGCCCAGCACGCTCCCCCTCACCGTCCTCGGCCCCATGGAGGCGGTCATCGTGTCCGCGGAGGCGTCCGCCCCGATCAGTTTCGCCAGTCCGAAGTCCAGCACCTTGACCACGCCTTCGAGCGTCACCATGAGATTGCCGGGTTTCAGGTCGCGGTGGACGATGCCCGCCGCGTGCGCCCTGGCGCAGGCATCCGCGATCTGGACGGCATATTCGAGCGCTTCCGACGGAGCCATGCCGTGCGCCGGAATCAGCTCGGCCATCGTCCTGCCCGCCACGAGCTCCATGGCGATGAACAGGGACCCGTCGACCTCGCCGATGTCGTAGATCGTGACGATGTTGCGGTGGTTGAGCGCCGAGGCGGCCTGCGCCTCCTGCTGGAAGCGCCGGCGGCGCTCGACGTCCTCCCCCACCTCGGGCGACAGGATCTTGAGCGCTACGAACCGGTTGAGGCGCGTATCGAGCGCCTTGAAGACCGCACCCATCCCCCCTTCGCCGAGCTTCTCGGCGATGCGGTAGTGGGAGATCGTGATCTCGGACAACGAGAGGGAGTTCCTCGAGGCGCCAAGACTACTCCTTTGGACCTCGATGCGCGCCCTGTATCTTCCACTCCCTAGGCTTCGTTCTCCGGCTTCCCCACGGTAATCCGGATCCCGTCGGGCTGGAGGAACTCGCGCGCCGCGGCGTCGACCCCCTCGCGGTCGACCTCGTCGAGCCGCTCGAGCACCCACTCGGGGGAGTCGAGCGGCAGGCCGTAGTGGACGGCGGCGGCCATGAGATCCGCCCACTGCCGCGCGGTCTCGCGGCGGAAGGGCTCGCGGCCCAGCAGGTAGGCGCGCGCCTCTTCGAGCTCGGCGTCGGTGACCCCGTCGGCGGCCAGTCGCTCGACCTCGTCGAGGACGGATTCGATCGTCCGCTCCACGGTCGCGACCGAGGTGCCGGCGTAGACCATGAACCGGCCGCGGTCGAGGCCCGCCCCGGCGGTGGCGTCGACGTGGGTGGCGTAAGCGAGGCCCTCGCGCTCTCGCAGCCGGTGCGGGATGCGGCCGCTCAGGCCGCCACCGGAGCCCAGGACCACCGACAGGACGCGCAGCGCGGTGAGCGCCGGATGGGCGCGCGGGACCGTCAGGCAGCCCAGGAAGACGTGTGCCTGATCGCCTGGCACCGAACGCTGACGCCGGCGCTCCGCGCCGGCCGGCGCGGGTGGCGGCGCGAGCAGGCCGGCGCTGCCGGTGAAGGCCGCGAAGCGCTCGCGCACCCGCCGCTCGGCGGCTTCGGCGTCGATCCGCCCGGCGACGCTGACGATGACGCCGGCGTCGCTGGCCTGGCGGTGGAAGCGCCGGCAGGCGTCCGGGTCGAGCGCGCCCAGGCTCCCGGCGTCGCCCTGGGGCGGCCGGCCGGCCGGATGGGGCGAGTAGAGCTGGTCCATGAACGCCCAGCTGGCGACCGCCTCCGGATGGTCGGCGAGCGCCGCCAGCTCGCCCTGGGCCTGGCGCACGGCCCAGGCGCAGCGATCTTCCGGGAAGGCCGGAGTCTGGATCAGCTCGGCGGCCCAGTCCACCGCCAGCTCCCAATCGGCGGCCAGGGCGTCGATCGAGACGCCGCTCAGCTCGAGCTCGCCGAAGGAGCTGATCGACGCGCCGCGCCCCTCGGCGGCCTCGGCGATCTCGCGCCAGCTACGCCGCGACGTGCCTTCGGCCAGCAGCCGGCCGGAGACGAGCGCCTGCCCGGGCGTCGCCTCGACCCGGCTGCCGGCGCGCAGCCAAGCGCGAACGGCGACCACCGGCGCGCCCTCGACCCGGCGGCTGCGAACCGCCAGCCGCTCGCGGTTCACTCCGGCAACGACCATCCGGTCACCGAAGATTGGCGGGGGCGGATCCAGCGCTCGGCGACCTCGGCGAGCCGCTCCGCCGGACAGTCGAGCAGCCGCCCCAGATGGCGCTCAGGGTAGCCGCGATCGAACAGGCAGGCGGCCATTCCCACCGCCAGCGCCTGCTGATGGATGCGCTCGACGCCGAAGACCCAGTCGGCCACCAGGATCCGACGGGCGCGGTCGATCTCCTCCTCGCTCAGCGGCTCGGCCAGCAGCCGCGCCAGCTCGGCGAGGACCCGCGCCTCGACCCGCTCGGGCTCGACTCCGGGAAGGAGCTCGGCGGCGACCACCGCCATCGCCGGCCCGACCGTCTCGGTGATCTCGCACGAAACCCCGACGCACAGCTGGTCGTCCTCGACCAGCTTGGCGGCCAGCCGGCTCGTGCGCGGACCGCCGAGAGCGGTCAGCAGCAGCCGCAGGGGGGCGTAGTCCGGGTCGTCGGCGCCCGGGGACGGCAACGCGAGCAGCAGCCGCGCGACGTCGCCCTTACGGCGCTCGACCCTGCCCGGCTCGGCGGGCGCCGAGGCGGGCGGCAGGGGCCGGCGCGCCGCGGCGCCGTCGCGCCGGCCCTCGAAGCGCTCGCGCACTCGATCCAGGGCGTCGTCGCCGATGCTGCCGGCCACCACCAGGACGGCGTTGTCGGGCCGGTAGAGGCTCCGGTGAAAGGCGTCGAGCTCACCGGGGCCGGTGGCCGCGAGCGCCTCGCGGGTGCCGATGATCGGCCGCCCGTAGGGGTGCCCGCCGAAGAAGGCCAGGTGCACCGCCTTGTCGAGCGCGTCCCAGGGATCGTCTTCGTACATGGACAGCTCTTCCAGGATCACCTGGCGCTCGCGGTCGACCTCCTCGGGATCGAGAGTGAGCCCGGCCATGCGGTCGGCCTCGATGTCCAGGGCCTCCACCCAGCGGTCGCTCGAGAAGCTGAAGTAGTAGGCGGTCGAGTCGTGACTGGTGAAGGCGTTGTTCGAGCCGCCGAGCTGGCGGGTGCGGCGGTCGATCTCGCCGGCGGCGTAGCGACCGCTGCCCTTGAACATCATGTGCTCGAGGAAGTGAGCGACGCCGGCGTGGGCGGGCTCCTCGTCGCGCGCGCCCGCACGGTACCAGAGCGCGGTCGAGACCAGCGGCGCCTGGCGGTTGCCGATCAGGCAGACGGTCAGGCCGCTGTCGAGCCGGGTCTCGCGGAGCTCGCCGGGCACGGCGCAGAGCGCGCGCAGGCCGGCGATCTCGGAGCCGCGCGAGGCCAGTCCGGGGCGGCTCACTCCGTCGCCTCCTCCAGGTCCAGGCCTCCGAGCCCCCGGCGCGGATAGAGATGCCGGCTGCTCTCGGCGAAGCGGCCCGCATCGGGCTGCCAGCGCAGGTGGGAGATCTCGAGCCGCCGGTGGCTGATCTCGATCCGGCAGCAGCTGTTCACCCCCGCTTCGGCGCCGCGGCCGCGGTCCGAGGTGGTGGTGCCCGAGTGCACGATCACGACCGGCTCCCGCCCCCGGGGATAGAACTCCTCGGAGCTGGCGACGAAGCCCTGGTGCTGATGTCCGCTCAGGACGAGCTCGACCCCGGCGGACGCGAACAGCTCGATCGCCGTCCACGCGTTGCGCGAAACGCTCTGCTCGTCGAAGCGGCGCGGCGGCACCAGGTGATGGTGCGCCACCACGATCTTGCACGCCGACTCCGGCGCCGCGGCGAGCAGCTCGCCCACCTCGCGCAGCCGGCGGCCGCGAAAGCGCCCACCGGTGAAGGTCCAGCCGTGAGCGGTGTTGATGCCCACCACCAGCAGCGCGTCGTCGCGATAGACCGGCTCGAGATCGCGGGCGAAGTGCTTGCGATAGGCGCCGAAGGGCGA
Organism: Thermoanaerobaculia bacterium; assembly: GCA_041575955.1. GTDB lineage: Bacteria > Acidobacteriota > Thermoanaerobaculia > Multivoradales > JAHEKO01 > JAHEKO01. The sequence goes on along the minus strand of JBFGLX010000039.1, from coordinate 4,592 downwards.
CCAGAACCGCTCCCAGAAACGGTAGAGCGGCACGTCGTGGTTGCCCGGCACCACCAGCACCGGCACCGCGATCCGGTCGACGAACCGGCGCGCGGCGCGAAACTGCTCGGGCTTGGCGCGCTGGGTGAGATCGCCCGAAACGACCACCAGATCCGGGGGCTGCCGCGCGATCAGCTCCAGCACCCCTTCGGCCGGCCGCGGTTGGTGCGGCGGGCCGAAATGGACGTCGGAGATGTGCAGGAGAGTTCGGTTGGTGGCGGTCAGAGGACCTTTTGGCCGAGGTAGTGATTGACGCCTTCGGTGACCCGGTTCGCGGCGAACTCGGAGAGAGCGTCGACGATCTCGGGTCCGCGGCTCCTGCCGAGCAGGAAGCCGCCGAACGCCGCGAGGATCAGCGCCGACTTCGGATAGCGCAAGACCAGGTCGGTCCAGTCGAGCTCGTCGGGCAGCAGCTCGTCGAGGACCTGATCCGCCGAGCTACCCGCGCTCACTCGCGGCGCCCGCCACCCCGCACGAGCGCGCCCAGGATGAAGCCGACCGCGGCGGCGATCAGCACCGACTTGCCCGGGTTGTGGCGCACGTACTCGTTTACGTCCTGCGTCAGCTGGTCCATGTCCTTCGAGACCTTGTCGTAGCCGTGCCGGACGCTGTCCTTCGCCACCGAGTACTTCTCCTTGGCGGCCGCGGAGGCGCGCTCGGCGCCCTCGCGAAGCTGCGATCCGGCGCGCCCGGCGCCCGAGCGCATGCCCGAGGCCACCTCGGCGACCTTCTGGCGGGCTGCCTCCAGCTTCTCGGCGGCGGCCTTCTTGGCGCGGCTTTCCGAGCCTGAGGCGCCTTTTTCGATCGGGGTCACTTCGTCGGTCATTGTCTTACTCCAAACGGAATTTCACGCGGACTCGGAGGGGTCCGGTCGGGTGGTCGAGCGCCCGATGCGAGCGCGTTCTCTGCGGCCAATCTACCACAGCCCCGCTGATAGACTGGCGGCGCCGCGGACGGGCGCCAGGCCATCCCCTGCACCCGCTCGAATCGTCGGGGCGGGCTCGGCTACGTTCGTGGCATCCGAATCTCGGGGCGGGGCCCGACCCCGCCCCTGGTCAAGAGGAGTGCGGAATCGCTCATGGCTGAAGTGACCTTTTGCGGCGCCTGCGGATCGGTCACCGGCAGCTCCACCCTGCTGCGCTGGGGGGAGCGCCGGCTGCTGGTCGACTGTGGCCTCTACCAGGGAGACGACGAGCTCGAGCAGCGCAACTGGCGCTCCTTTCTGTTCGCTCCACGGGAGCTCGACGCGGTCGTCCTGACCCACGCCCACCTCGACCATACCGGGCTGCTGCCGCGACTGGTGGCCGAGGGCTTCGAGGGGCCGATCTACTGCACGCGGGCGAGCCGCGGCCTGGTGTCGCTCATCCTCCAGGACGCCGGGCACATCCAGGAGGAGCAGGCGCGCTACGCCCGCAAGAAGGGCTACAGCGGGCACGCCGACCCGCGGCCTCTCTACACCGAGAAAGACGCCCGCAAGACCCTCAAGCGGCTCCGCCCGGTGAAGTTCGACGAGCGCCACGAGGTCGCGCCCGGAATCACGGTGCGCTACCGTCGCGCCGGGCACCTGCTGGGCGCCGGCTCGATCGAGATCCGCGCCAAGGGCTCGGACGGCGAGCGGCGGACGTGGTGCTTCTCGGGGGACGTCGGCCGCTACGACGTCCCGATCCTCAAGGACCCCGAGCCGCCGCTCGACGAGCCCGCGGCCCTGGTGCTCGAGTCGACCTACGGCGACCGCCGACACGCCGACTCCGATCCCGAGCAGGCGTTTCGCGACGCCATCCCGCGCGTCTTCGCGCGCGGCGGCGGGGTGATCATCCCGGCGTTCGCCCTCGGCCGGACCCAGGAGGTCCTCTACCACCTGTCGCACCTGGTCGAGCGCGGCGTGCTCGATCCGGACGACGTCTTCCTCGACAGCCCGATGGCGATCAAGGCCACCGATCTCTATCAGCAGGCCGAGCAGGAGCACGACGAAGAGCTGGCCGAGGACGTCCGCAACCATCTGAGCGCCCTGCAGGCCGACCGCTTCCAGCGCTGCCGCGCTGCGGCCGAGTCGAAGGCGCTCAACAGCCGCTCGAAGCCGTTCGTCGTGGTCGCCTCGAGCGGCATGGCCAACGGCGGCCGCGTCGTCCACCATCTCAAGCGGCGGCTCAACGACGAGCGCTGGGCGGTCGTCTTCACCGGCTATCAGGCCTCCGGCACGCGCGGGCGCCAGCTGGTGAGCGGCGCCAAGCGGGTGCGCATCCACGGCGAGTCGGTCTCGGTGCGCGCCGAGATCCTGTCGCTACGGGGCCTGTCGGCTCACGGCGACAGCGCCGACCTGATGCGGTGGTGCGACAGCCTGCCCGCGCGTCCCGAGCGGATCTTTCTGAATCACGGCGAGGACGACTCCCGCAAGGCGCTGGCCGCCCGGCTGCGCGAGCTCGGCTACGCGCCTCCGAGCCTTCCGTTCACCGGCAACACGGCCCCCTGGTAGGCGCGATGCCCGCTGGCGTCCACGGCACCCACAACGCCGTCCCCGATCCTCGCAACGACGGCATCCTGGTCTACGTCAACGGCGAGCTGCTGCCCCGCGAGCAGGCGAAGATCTCGGTCTTCGACGGCGGCTATCTGATCGGCGACGGCGTCTGGGAGGCGCTGCGGCTGCACGAGGGCGTGCTGGTGTTCCTCGAAGAGCACCTCGACCGCCTCTGGATGGGCCTCAAGGCGATCGACCTCGACCCGGGCATGACCCGCGACCAGCTCACCGCGGCGATCTGGAAGACGCTCGGCGCCAACGACATGCGCGACGGCGTGCACGTCCGCCTGATGCTCACCCGTGGAGTCAAGGCGACTCCGTCGCAGGATCCCCGGCTGACCCTCGGCGGCGCCAGCCTGGTGATCATCGCCGAGCACAAGCGCGCGGACCCGGACACGCGGGCCCGGGGCGTCGCCCTGTTCACCGTCAGCGTGCGCCGGGGCTCGCCCGACTCCCTCGACCCGCGGCTCAACTGCCACAGCAAGCTGCACGAGGTGATCGCCCTCAACCAGGCCCTCGCGGCGGGCGCCGACGAGGCGCTGATGCTCGACGTCCACGGCTTCGTCGCGACCTGCAACGCGACCAATTTCTTCATGGTCAAGAACGGCGAGGCGTGGACCTCCAGCGGCCGCTACTGCATGAACGGCATCACCCGAGCCAAGGTGATCGCGAGCGGCCGGGCGGCGGGAATCCCGGTTCGCGAGAAGGACTTCTCGCTCACCGACGTCTACGACGCCGACGAGGCGTTCGTGACCGGCACCTTCGGCGGGCTGACGCCGGTGCACACGGTCGACGGCCACCCGATCGGCAGCGCCACCGGCATGGGTCCGGTGACCGCGCGACTCGAGACTCTCTACCAGGAAGCCATCGCCGCGGCCGTGGCCAGCGCCCAAGAAGAGGGACGGACACGAAGTACCCACCCCTGAGCTGACCTCCGCCGCTTTCAGAAGGGGCCAGATCCGGGGGTTGGGGGTGGGCAGGTCCCCCAGACGGGGCCTAAAGCGCAGCGCCCCCGCTCAGTCACCACAAGCGGAGACTTGCCAGGCCTTGTCGCCTGGCAAGGCTCTCGCGTCATCCACTTTCAGATGGGGCGCGAGCCAGCCCCGGACGGGGGACCTGCCCACCCCCAACCCCCGGATCTGGCCCCACTCCCGCCTCGGGGAGGCTTGCTCCGGCACGCTCTTGGGCTAGAATCCGCGGCAGGCGGGGCAGTAGCTCAGCTGGGAGAGCACCACGTTCGCAACGTGGGGGTCGAGGGTTCAAGTCCCTTCTGCTCCACCAACCCGCTTTTGACTGATCTCCCGATTCTCGTCCAGCTCCTCCTCGCGTTCGCGCTCGGGGCCGGGCTGGCGTGGCTGGCCGCCTCGTCGCTCTCGCATCGGCGGCGCCTGGGCGCCGCCGAGCGGCTCTCCGCCGCCGAGGCCAAGGCGGCGCTCGAGCGCGAGATGCGCGAGACGATCGAGCAGGAGCTCGAGCAGGCCCACGGCTCGGTGCGCGAGCTCGACCGCCAGCTCGGCATCGCCCAGGAGCGGCTCGAGAGCTCGACGCGCGCGCTCGACGAGCAGCGCGGCTTCGTCGAGACGGCGCGCAAGCAGCTCGAGGATTCCTTCAGCGCCCTGGCCACCGCGGCGCTCAAGGGCAACACCGAGCAGTTCCTGTCGCTCGCCGAGCAGTCGATGTCCAAGGCCCGCGAGCGGGCGACGGCCGACCTCGAGCAGCGCCGCCAGGCGATCGAGGCGCTGCTCGCGCCGTTCCGCGAGCGCCTCGACAGCCTCGACTCCAAGACCGCCGAGATCGAGCGCGCCCGCATCGACGCCTACTCGCGCATCGACCAGCAGGTGCGGCAGCTCGCCCAGGCGACCGCCGCGCTCGAGGAGAAGGCGACCTCGCTCGACACCGCGCTCCGAGGCTCGGACGTGCGCGGCCGCTGGGGCGAGATCGCGCTCAAGAACATCGCCGAGCTCGCCGGCATGGCCGCGCACTGCGACTTCGAGGAGCAGGTGGTGCTGCCCGACGGCAGCCGTCCGGACATGGTGGT